>JAZUFW010000012.1:0-47100 GCA_045640905.1 Lachnospiraceae bacterium | reverse complement strand
GTGGAAACTCTCTTTTTGTAAATAAATATTTTATATATCCAAATCTACGGGTGAAGCCTCTGCTTCTGCCTGTGGTCTGAATTCTTCGATTTGTACTGCGGATAATGCCGGCAATTCATCCAAAGACTTAACTCCGAACGTCCGCAAAAATTCTTCCGTTGTACCGAATAGCAGCGGTCGGCCCGGAGCATCCATTCGTCCAAGTTCTTCTATCAATCCGAATTCCAACAGTCTGTTGATAGCATGATCGCAGGAAACACCTCTTACCCTTTCAATTTCGGATCTGGTAATGGGCTGTTTATACGCAATAATAGACAATGTCTCGAGCATGGTATCCGTAATGGTATACTTTCTCGGTGATTTTGCTATCTTTATTAAATACTCGTACATGGAAGCTTTGGTACACATCTGGAAAGAATCGTCAAACTCGGTCAATGTCATTCCCCGATTGCCTTCTTCGTATTCCTTTTGAAGTTCGTAAAGCAGTTTCTTTGTTTCCTTTACGTCTTCTTCAATCACTTCCGAAAGGCGCGAAACTTCGACGGCTTCGCCCATCGTAAACAAAATAGCCTCCAAAACGGCCTTCTTTTCATCTATACTCATAAATACTCCTAAAATGCAGTCATGGCGAATTCACCGTTTGGAATAAAATCAGGAACGGTGCTGATTAAAATATCTCCGAAAATCGTCTCCTGCAATATCGTTATCTGTCCGATTTTCATCATCTCCAGAATAACCAAGAAGGCAACTATCTTCTCTACCTTTGAGCGCTGTCTCTCCAACAAATCAACAAATGAAAATGTGTCATGAGCAGCCACAAATGCAGCTATATAACGTGCTTTTTCTTCGATATCTATCTCTTCCTTTTTGATGGTTCCGAAATTGGCCCTCACCGGATCGATTTTATCTTCCGAGCGCTTCATTACCATACTGAACAATTCCTGCAGTCTCGTTAATGTAGCGTCTGCCAAAATTTCTTCCAAATCGTAAGGTTCTTTATATTCTGCTATTTCCTTGGGCAGAGTCTTTACTTTATAGTACGTTCTTTGTGCATCAAGCTGTCTGTCCTTAAGCTCATAAGCCATGAACTTGCACATCTTGTACTCCAGCAATTTCTGAACCAACTCTGCTCTGGGATCTTCTTCCTCACCTTCTTCGTTAACTTCCTTGGGAAGAAGCATGCGACATTTAATGTCAAGCAAAGTAGCTGCCATAACCAGAAACTCACTCATGACATTCATGTCCTGCGTTTCCATTTGCTTAATATAATCCAGATATTGCTCCGTAATCAGTACTATCGGAATATCATATATATCAACCTTATTCTTTTCAATCAGATGTAAAAGCAAATCAAGGGGGCCTTCAAATGCTTCAAGTTTAACCTGTAATGCCATAACTAACCTTCCAAAATCTTAATAGTCGCACTGGTACCCAATCTGCTGGCACCGTTCTCAATCATCAACTTGGCTGTTTCGGCATCTCTTATTCCGCCGGAAGCTTTAACTCCTATATTGGGGCCTACTGTTTTGCGCATTAATGCAACATCTTCTGCCTTGGCGCCTCCTGTGCTGAATCCCGTCGATGTCTTAACAAAATCAGCGCCGGCTTCAACAGAAAGTTCACAGGCTTTTACTTTTTCTTCATCCGTTAACAAGCATGTTTCGATAATAACCTTCAAAACTTTGCCCGGGCAAACCGCTCTCACTGCTCTGATATCAGCCAAAACTTCGGGATAATCTTTATCCTTTAACGCTCCGACATTAATTACCATATCTATTTCATCCGCGCCCTGAGCTACGGCATATGCCGTTTCCAAAGCTTTTGATTCGGTGCTCATCTGTCCAAGCGGGAAACCTACAACCGTACACACCTTAACATCCGAACCTTCGAGTTGCTCTTTTACAAGTGCCGTATAGTAACTGTTCACACATACTGACATAAAGTTATATTGCACGGCTTCTTTACAGATTTTGATAACCTGCTCCTTGGTGGCATCAGCTTTTAATATAGTATGATCAAATAATTTAGAATCCATAAACCCTCCAATAAAAAAGAATATCTTGTGCCGATACATAATACAGGCACAAGATATTGTATCATTGAAAGTCTATGTTTTCAATAGTTGTATTCAAACAACAATCGTTTTTTATTTCATTTCTTTTATAGTAATTAAAGAAATCTCTCCGGGATTAAATATTCTGATTGGAAGGTGATGGGTTCCGAGTCCGCAGGACAGAACCATCTTTGAATCTCCCTTTTCGTAAAGGCCTCCCGAATACTTAGGAAATAGTGTCAGATTCGGAGAAATGAAGCCACCGAAAACAGGCAGTCTCATAAGTCCTCCGTGAACATGTCCCGCCATTACCAGTGAAGCACCCCAGTCAGCATAAGCATCGAAGTACAAGGGATTGTGGGCAAGCAGGATATTGAATCCCTCATCAGCCGTTCCCAGCAATTCGTTCAGTTCTTCCTTCGAAGGATTCATACGTTTAAATTTGCGATAATATTTGAAAGGAAGTGTCAAACCGTATATCTTCAATTCTTCGAAGGCGACAGCATTGTTATCAAGCAAAACAACACCCTTATTTTTCAAGAATTCGATATAGTCGGGATACAGTGAGCCAAAAGAATTGGGACATTCTTTTGTCTTTTGTTCATGGTTCCCGAGGGAATAATATATTTTGTACTTTGCGCTTAATGCATCTATCAATGCTCCGGCATTCCCTGTATCTTCATTTTTGATGCAGGTATACATGTCACCGCAGATAAAAACCATTTCCGGTTTCAGAGAATCGATTTTTTGTATTAATCGTTCGTTTCCTTTTCCGTAAGCTTTGCCATGAAGGTCCGAAAGCAAAACTATTCTCCTGCTTTTATTAATCTTTTCGGATTCGATTGTATATGAGCGCACCACAAAACGATGACAATCAATAATCATCACCGTCACAAAAAACAATATTAAAATTCCGAGAACAATCAATACAATCTTCATGGTAAAAAGTAAAGCTCCCGGTTATCCGAGAGCTTTGACACTACATATTAATTAAACTTACGCTTTCTGGCAGCTTCAGACTTTTTCTTACGCTTAACGCTGGGCTTTTCATAATGCTCACGCTTTCTGATTTCCTGCTGGATACCAGCCTTTGCACAGCTGCGCTTAAAACGTCTCAAAGCACTGTCTAAGCTTTCGCCTTCTTTAACTATTACGTTTGACATCCAATCTAACCTCCCTTCAGTCCCTTCAACATATAATGACTGAAGTTTCTAGTGCGCTATCACACACATTTCGTATTATATCCGCATTTATTACATGCGTCAATATCTATTTTGGTGTGAGGCAGATATTTATATCAACATCTCCCGACACGCCGGGAACTCTTCCTTCGTTCGTATACTGCCACATGGAAAAAGCATAAGGAGTCTGCGGTTTGCTTTCATAATCGGCATACCAGATATCATATTCCTTCAGTTCCGAAAGATTTAGATTAAACGCTTCCCACAGCATATTACAGTATAGAACCGGTTTATATCCGTTCTCTGAAATCGTGCTCAAAAAGGCTTGTGAATTCAGGGTAAACTGTTCCTTCGTCAGATTATCCGTTCGTGCGACATCATCAAGTACACTTTCCGGATCGTAAACTATACCCATGTTGAGTTCTCTGCCGTCTGCCAAATCAAGAATGTAAAGTGCCTCCTCGCGAGCCTCTTCTTCATTAATGGCCTGCGAGTAAAAATATGCTCCCACATCAAGTCCTGCAGATAAAGCATTGGTTATATTGCGCTCGAAATATGGATCTGTTTTAATGTTCCCTTTGCTGTATCCCCGGTAAGCAGCCCGAATAATCACAAATTCGACTCCGCTTTCTTTTACCTTTTCAAAATCTACATTACCCTGAAATTTGGATATATCGATTCCTATATGTGTCGTATAATCGTCATCATCGTATTTAATGAAATCGCCGTCCGGAACAAAAAGATCCTTATCATAAGCGCACGGCTCAACCATAGGGTCAATTTCACATTCGTATTCTGCCTGAAAAGCATCTACGAATTTTAATATTTTCGGAACATACGGCGTAGCCGTCGGCACAGGTGTCGCGGTCGCTTCTTCTTTTACCTGTTCCTTTACCGGAGTCGGAATCTCTTCAACCGGAACAGATATTTCGATATTAGAACGGCATCCTGTTAAAAGGATGCCGATAATCATTACCATTGTAAATAATTTTTTGATATTCATTCTACTAAAATGTATAATCGTTTTTAAAATCTTCAAAAGAACGGGGTTCTTCCGTGGCTCCGGAAAAAGCACACATTCTGTAAAGACACTCTTCGTAATATGCCTTTCTCAATTCATCATCGTCAGATTCCCTCTGCTTATAGTATATCTTCATCTGATAAATATATTCGGCATCTATTTTCGCCAAAGAATAGAAAATTACTTCTTCGGAAATATCCGTATACCCTGTTACTATAATGCGGCTTTGTTCATCCGAACACAAATAAGAATCAACCGTCGGATTAACCATATAGCTCTTTTCCTGGTTACATACTATCTCTGTTTCTTCGGGAACCGTAATGCCGTTATGACGTTCCGTTACCATGAAGTTCAAAAACGTACCGTCCTCGGCCAGGAAATGCGATTCTTTAACTATGGTGCCGTACACCCCGTCTTCGGGATCCTGGTATATAGTGCTTTGATTAAACAACGAATTGGGAACGTAAAAATCATACTCACCCAAATCAAATGAATAATGATTCCATTTTGTGTAATCCGTTATCTGTTCCTGAGTAAACGAGCAGCTGTTTGAAGGATCAACAGGATAAAGAACGTCATTATCAGAAACCGATTCTCCAGTTTCTTCCACAACCGCTTCAGTCTCTTTTGAAGAAGTGCTTTCTTCTTCAATGTCTCTTTCTTCCGCAGGTTCGCTTTCTTTTTCTTCATCTTCTGCTGTTTCTTTTGTATATTCGCTTTCGGCATAACTTTTTGAATCCGTTTCATTACTATTATTCTTATTTACCAGGACAATAGTTACTATGCAGGCTATAGCCGCCAAAAGTAAAACACTTTCCAACACCAAAGCAATAATCAGACCGGTATTTGATTTTTTCGAGACTTTTATCTCATTTCCGCAGTGTGGGCAAAACATAATACGAATAATCCTATCCTATCTGCGATTCCAAAACCTTTGAAGCTTCGGTCAAAGCATTATCAATACCTTCGGGGTTCTTTCCTCCGGCCTGAGCCATATTGGGCTTACCGCCACCGCCTCCGCCTACCAATGAAGCAATACCCTTAATCAGATTTCCGGCATGAGCGCCCTTCGTTACGGCTTCATCAGTAGCCATGGCTACCATATTTACCTTTGAATCCACATCGGAAATCAATAGAACAACGCCTTCACCAATCTTGGTCTTTAACTGATCTCCCAGATCACGAAGTCCGTTCATGTCAACACCGCTCAATTTAACAGCCAGGAATTTAACGCCCTTAATTTCGACTACGTTATCAAGTACATCACCCAAAGCTTCTTTTGCAGCCTTTGCCTTCATTGCTTCAAGTTCTGAATTCAATTCCTTAATTTCTTTCATCATGCTTCTTAATTTTTCATTAAGTAAAGCAGGTGTAGTTTTTACGATTGAAGCAGCTTCGTTTAAATCGTTTTCGATATTGTTATAGTATTTAACAACATTGCTTCCGGTGATTGCTTCTATACGTCTGACGCCTGCAGCAACGCCGGATTCGGAAAGAATCTTAAAGTTCTGAATCATTCCTGTCTGAGCAACATGTGTACCACCACAAAGTTCTTTAGAGAAATCACCTATAGAAACAACTCTTACGCTGTCACCATACTTTTCTCCGAACAGTGCCATGGCACCGGTTTTCTTTGCCTCATCAATGCTCATAACATCGGTTATCACACTCAGATTCTCTGCAATCTTGTTGTTTACGATATCTTCAACCTTCTTTAACTGATCGGAACTCATAGCCTGACCATAGCTAAAGTCAAATCTGGTTCTTTCGGTATCCTGATATGAACCCTGCTGATGAACGTCTTTTCCAAGCACTTCCTGCAAAGCTGCCTGAAGAAGATGTGTTGCTGTATGGTTTTTGCAGGTTGCGGCATGAGCAGTCGGACATACATTCATGGTAACCTTGTCGCCTACTTTAATATTATTTTCAGCAACGCCGACGTGACCCACACGTCCACCCGGAATCTTCACGGCTTCATCAACAAGGAATGCCTTTTCGGATTCAAGGTTGATAGAACCAACATCACCCTTCTGACCACCCATGGTTGCATAGAACGATGTAACATCAGTAACAACAACACCCTTTTCGCCCTTTCCCAGTGAATCAACCATCTTCTCACCATTCGAAATGGCTACTATAGTTGCTTCACAAGAAAGTTTTTCATATCCGACATATTCGGTAACTATTTTTTCATCAAGGTCATCAAACACAGAACTGCTTGACTTCTGAGAGAAGTTTGCATTTTCCTGGGATAATCTCTTATCATCTTCTACGCTCTTTAAGTATCCTTCTTCATCGACCTTCAGGCCTTCTTCTTCAGCCATCTCAACCGTAAGTTCAAGAGGGAAACCGAATGTGCTGTAAAGTCTGAAAGCGGCCTTACCATCAATGGTATCTGCGCCTTCTTCCTTCTTGGCAACCAGAATCTTCTTAAATTCCTTCAATCCCTTTTCGATAGTTTCTTCGAACTTCTCGATTTCTTTTTCAAGTTCCGAAAGAATAAACTCTTTATTCTGAGGAAGAAGCGGATATGCTTCGTTATAAATATCATCAATAAATATTGAAGCAATCTTCTTATAATCCTGAGTCTTTAATGATAATGAACGGCCGTGTCTGACAGCACGACGAATCAGTCTTCTTAATACATATCCTGCACCGACGTTAGAAGGAAGCAATTTAGCCTCATCACCGATAAGCATAACTGCAGTACGAAGGTGATCTGCAATAATTCTCATAGATTTGGTAGATTTTTCATCTGCCTCATACTTAATTCCGGATAATTCTTCAATACAAGCAATAATGGGGGCAAAAAGGTCAGTCTTGTACACATCGTCAATTCCGTTTAAGAATGCGAGGTTTCTTTCAAGTCCCCAACCTGTATCAACATTCTTCTTCTCAAGAGGGGTTAAATGACCATCCTGATGCTTTTCATATTGCATAAATACATCATTACCGATTTCGGTATATTTTCCGCAGTGACATCCCGGTCTGCAATTAGGTCCGCAAGGAGCCTTATCGGAAACATAGAACATCTCCGAGTCGGGACCGCAAGGACCATATTCAAGTCCCCACCAGTTATCCTCGGCAGGAAGATAAAATACATTCTCCGGCTTAAATCCTGACTCTATACGGTACTTGGCACCTTCTTCATCACGAGGAGCATTTTCATCTCCCTCGAATACAGTTGCAGCCAAATGATCGCGATCAAACTCAAAAACCTGTGTCAAAAGTTCATAACTCCACTGACATCTTTCCTTTTTGAAATAGTCGCCTAAAGACCACGAGCCCATCATCTCAAAGAAGCTAAGGTGGCTCTTGTCGCCAATTCCGTCAATATCATTGGTACGAACACACCCCTGAACGTTGCAAAGTCTTGTTCCCATAGGATGTTTCTTACCCAAAAGATACGGCATAATAGGCTGCATTCCGGCAACATTGAACATAGCTCCGGTAGAGCCGTCAGATACAAGCGAAACCGCTCCACAGTCAACGTGGCCGCGAGCCACATAGAACTCTATCCATTTCTTTCTTAATTCTTTTGAAGTAAATTGTGTCATTATTTTTCCTCTCACTTCTATCGAATACGCGGATGAAAATAAACATCAAATTTAGAATGTAAACTTATCTGCGAAATATGTATCAAGGTCCTTAATTGCTACTCTTTCCTGTTCCATTGAATCACGGAATCTGACTGTTACACAGTTATCAGTTTCGGAATCGAAATCATATGTAATACAGAACGGTGTTCCGATTTCGTCCTGACGGCGATATCTCTTACCGATATTACCTCTGTCATCAAATTCACAATTATACTTCTTGGATAACTGCTCATATACCTTTTCAGCACCTTCGTTCAACTTCTTTGACAAAGGAAGAATACCGATTTTAACAGGTGCCAAAGCAGGATGGAATCTTAATACGGTTCTCATATCAGGAGCTTCTTCGGTTCCGAGGTTTTCTTCATCATATGCTGCGCAAAGGAATGCCAAAACAACTCTGTCAGCTCCCAAAGAAGGCTCAACAACATACGGAACATATCTTTCCGATGTTGTATCATCGAAATAGCTCATATCCTCACCGGATACGTTCTGATGCTGTGTAAGGTCATAATCTGTTCTGTCGGCGATACCCCAAAGCTCGCCCCAACCGAACGGGAATAAGAACACAATATCGGTAGTTCCCTTTGAATAGAAGCACAATTCTTCGGGATCATGATCACGAAGTCTCATCTCATCTTCCTTGATTCCGAGAGAAAGCAGCCAATCACGGCAGAAGCCTCTCCAATACTGGAACCATTCCATATCTGTTCCGGGTTCGCAGAAGAACTCAAGTTCCATCTGTTCGAATTCACGGGTTCTGAATGTGAAGTTACCGGGTGTAATCTCGTTTCTGAAAGACTTACCTATCTGGCCGATACCGAAAGGAATCTTCTTTCTGGAAGTACGCTGAACATTTTTGGAGTTAACAAAAATACCCTGTGCTGTTTCCGGACGAAGATATACTGTATTTTTAGCATCCTCCGTAACGCCCTGGAATGTCTTAAACATCAGGTTAAACTGTCTGATATCGGTAAAGTTATGCTTGCCGCAGGAAGGACAGGGAATATTGTGATCTTCAACAAACTGCTTCATCTCTTCCTGTGAAAAAGCATCAATAGGCTTTGAAAGAGTAATTCCGTTCTCCTGTGCAAAGTCTTCGATTAATTTGTCTGCTCTGAATCTTTCGTGGCATTCTTTACAATCCATCAAAGGATCTGAAAAGCCGCCCAAATGACCTGAAGCAACCCAAGTCTGAGGATTCATCAAAATGGCACAGTCGACACCTACGTTGTAAGGATTTTCCTGAACGAACTTCTGCCACCAAGCCTTTTTAACATTGTTCTTTAACTCAACACCGAGATTTCCGTAATCCCAGGTATTGGCCAATCCGCCGTATATTTCACTGCCCGGATATACAAATCCGCGTGCTTTGGCTAATGCAACTATTTTTTCCATTGTCTTTTCCATAATGAATTCTCCTTTATTTATATACAACGTATATCGCTGCAGTACTTTCCTGTTTACGTGTTACACACTTGGTTTCGGGATTAATCTGTGCATTATCGGATATGTACAAAATCTTTCCCGGCAGATAAATATTATCCGAAATATCCGCAATAAGCAGTTTTTCGTTTGTCATGGCCTTTATATCCGCTTCCGCAATGGTAACCGTCGGGTTATTAACGTCCGTCAATATTACATCCAGCGGAAATCCCTTTAATATCGCTTCCTGAGACGAGCCGGCAAACAGTGCTTCATCATTAAATGATGCATAATCTTCAAACGAAGAATAATCCAGCACGGCCGTAACCGTCTTTTCGTTCAATTCCACGCTTTCGACGTTAATCGCTCCGCTCTTTAATGAATTGTATTCCTTAACCTCGCTGTCTATTTCGGCTTTCAGTTCATCGATGCTGTAATAACTTTCTTCGAATGACTCATGAATTGTCGAAACTACGGAGCCGTCCTTCTTTATTATTAAGTTGGTATTCGGATCCTTTGCCGCTTCGCTCCCACATCCGATTAAGAGGATTGAACACAGCATGGATACACATAAAATGATAGATTTTTTCATAACTTTTTTATTATATATGAGCATCTTTTTCTTTTCAACTTATAAATTATCCAAAAACTCCATGCTCTTTAACGGTCTGTCTATGTATTTTTCGTAGCAGATTGACGCAATTTCATCAAGTTCCGACTTAACTTTGTCCGATACCGTAAATGTATAAAGTTTATTAAGCGGTGTGTTTACAATATAATTTACGGCATAAACGGTAGACTCATCATATTTTTTATTATCGGGAATTCCTTGAAATTCTCCGTTTACACACACAGCCTTAATGAAAAAAACGTCTTTGACAAAACTTTGCGAAAATTTTTCATGAAATAGTGCTTTTAAGGATACATACAGCAGATTAAGCATCTTTGTTTCATCGGAATTTTCAACCGTGTAATAATCGGACAGTTCCAGAAAAAGCATTCCGTAACAGGCTTTTTCGTAATCGTCCCGAAAGCCTTCAAAGTACTCGGAAATAATCGCATCATTAACCGAGTACGAAGTTCTGCCTTCATATAATCTGAATTCTCCGAAACTGAACGGATTGGTCGAAGCCAAAAACTTGCTTCCGACACGTCTTGCACCTTTCGCAAAGGCGGATATTTTACCTCTTTCCTTGGTAAGGAGTACTATTCTCCTGTCAAACTCGCCTATGTTTTCGCACTTTAATACAATTCCGGTTACAACAATCAGATCCTGCATATTTATTCTCTGTTATCCTTTGGATCGTATCCGTAATTCTTAATCAAAATATCGGAATCGCGCCAATTGGATTTGATTTTTACCCACAACTTCAGATTGGCCTGCTGTTCGATTAAATCTTCAATTTCGTATCTTGCGGCCGAACCTATTTTCTTGAGCATCGAGCCGCCTTTACCTATAATGATGCCTTTATGCGAATCTTTTTCGCAGATAATAGTCGCATCGATATCCACGATGTTTCTCTTAAAATCCATTCTTTCAATGGTTACCGCTATTCCGTGCGGAATCTCTTCATCCAGGCACTTAAGCGCCTTTTCTCGAATCAGTTCGGCGCAGATTTGCTTAATCGGTTGATCTGTCACCGTATCTTCATCAAAATACATGTCGCCGTACGGCAGATATTTGACTATACATTTTATGAGCTCTTCAATATTGTCCTTTTTAAGCGCTGATACCGGAACAACTTCGGCAAAATCCATTTCATTGGTATAGTTCTTTATGAATTCAAAGAGTTCATCCTTTTTAACCGTATCAATTTTATTAATAACCAAAATAACGGGAATCTTGGATTTTTTAAGATCTTCTATAATGGCATGCTCTCCGGCACCGATATAGTTTGTCGGTTCAACCAAAAACAGGATAACATCAACATTCTTCTGTGCCTGCTTGGCCGTATTCACCATATAATCGCCAAGTCTGTTTTTGGCTTTGTGTATCCCCGGAGTATCTACAAAAATAATCTGCTCCGAATCCGTGGTATAAACCGTCTGTATTCTGTTTCTGGTCGTCTGCGGCTTGTTGGAAGTTATCGCAATCTTCTGTCCGATGATGGAATTCATCAGTGTAGATTTTCCGACATTCGGTCTCCCTATTATCGCAACAAAGCCTGATTTAAAATCTTTATTCATCAAATTATTTTTTCCGTGGTTTTAAACATTTCTTTATTATCATTAACTGCATCCTGACTGCCCACAACGCAAATAATGTCGTCAGACATAAAGGCTTCAATGTATCTCGACAATCCATGCAGAATATCTGCATCTACATTAAGCAGTTCATCTCTGTCCCTTTGAATGTCATCAAAAGTAATTCCCGTCAAAAATGTGGTCAGGGAATATCCGCCCTTGGTCTGCGGCGTCATCGGAACATCAAGCTCAGACAAGGCTCCGATAATGAATTGCAGAACATTTCTATCATCAAGAGGCACGTTTTTTATATACTCGGCTGCACGTTCATATACTTCAACGGTATTCTTTAAATTGGGATCTCTGTAGGAAACAAAGTAAGCATCCCCGTGTCTGTTAAAGGAACTCATGCATCCGTATGCGCCACCCAAGACTCTTATATTATTCCACAGATAATCGTATCCCATCATCACCTTAAGAACTCTCAACGCACCTGTATAAGGTAATCCCTTTGTAACAAAATTACCGCATCGGGCAACATACTGGACAGCACCCGCCGTAATAAATCCTTCGTTCTTCTTTTCAAAGTTATATGAGACCGGTTTCTTTTCATATCCGTCTTCAAAAAGGTCATCCTTAATGTCTTTCGTAAATGACATCACATCATCAAGAGCAACCTTTTCGGATGTCAAATCAACGATCAAGTTTTCTTTTCTGAAAATTATATGTGACAAAAGTGTCAGTTTTTCAACAATCTCGGCTTTTTGGGCTTCGAAATTATCGGAAAGATTGACAATAAACTTATAAAAATCGACTCCGTTAATCTGCTCATTCAAGAATGCCGATTTAACAGAATACGACAAGCCTCTGCAGGCCGCCACCACATGTCCAGAACTCACCATGGATGACTGCATTCTCATTTTGAGTTCGTTTATTATTTCCTTTAACCTCTTGGTATCCGTATACTTGGTATGAACGATTATTTCGCGAATCAGTTTCATTGCATCGGCTGCATTCGCGTAGAGGTATTTACACTTTACTTCAAAGAAATTATTAAGTGTATCCTCCTTTGATGAATAATCAACAAAACAGTTCGAAGATACCGCTATTCCGCCCGTTGATGTATTAATCTCGTCAAATAAATCGACATAAGAATAATTTTCGGTATCAACAACCGTCAATACGCCCTTCAACAAGCCGACATATCCCAGCAAATCAGCCGGTACATCATTAATATTGAACAGCAAACGCAAATACGATATTCCGTTCGTAAAAATATCATGATAAAGGCACGTCGTGCCGTTAACATCAATAATCTCATTAACGGGTTTGACAGCTTCTTTCTTTAAATCCTCATGCTTAAGAAGCGGTATTTTCTCAAGGTCTTCTTTTTTACTGGGTTCACTCTGATATGCTTTCAGTTCTTCCATATCGGAATAAACTTTTTTAAGTTCATCACCGGACATTGATTTTCTGATTGTTTCCAGTCTTTCTTTTAAGGCGTCATCCTTAATCTTCGTAAGCCCTTTCTTGGGAGAAAATCTGATGATAGTCTTGTGATTGTTCTCGATAAAGTATTTTTCAATCAGTTTTTCAAAATATCCTTCATCAACAACACTCTTTAAATATGCGTATGTATCATTTGCTTCAATATGCAGGAACGGCTTGGATTTATCATAAAGCCAGCTGTCCAAAGCATTTAAGCCCAGCATCAGTCCCTTCGGATATGAACCGAAATCAGCTTCACGATACTTAAACTCAAAAGTATTGATTGCAGCTTTTAAGCTCTTTTTCGGCAATCCCTCAAAGGCTTCTTTGAGCTTGCGTTCGATAATCGCAACAAATTTGTCGTAGTCTTCATATGTGGCACCTTTTGCAATTATTGAAAAGAATGGCTGATATATTCCGCCTTCAACAGATGAATAAACATCATCTCCGATTCCTTCATCCAAAAGTGCCTGCTTTATCATTGCTCCCGGTGCCGAAATAAGGACATAATCCAAAACATCAAGTGCAATATACAAATTCTTATCAAGACTTGTTCCAAGCGAAATATTGTAGGTTAAATATGTACCTTCATCTTCGGCATCTTCCAAAACCGCATATTCCATTTCAAGGCACTTCTTTTCATCGAACGCCTGCTGTAACTTGACATCGGACAAAACTTCTTCCTTATCAAATTTGGACAAGTATTCTTTGTCAAGGTAATCCAGATATTCCTCTGCATCCATGTTACCGTACAGGTAAATGAAGCTGTTGGAAGGATGATAATATTTTCCGTGGAAAGCCAAAAAGTCTTCGTATGTTAACGTAGGAATTACTTCGGGATCTCCGCCCGATTCAAGTCCGTAAGTGGTGTCGGGATACAGGCTCTGCATAACATATGTTTCAACAACATCATCAGGTGACGAATACACACCCTTCATTTCGTTATAAACAACACCGTTAACCGAAAGATTTGACAGAGTTTCGTCTATTTCGTAATGCCAGCCCTCCTGCTTAAAAATCTTTTCTTCTTTATAAATGTTAGGATAAAATACAGCATCCAAATATACATCAACCAGGTTTTTAAAATCCGCATCATTGCAGCTGGCCACAGGATATACTGTTTTATCGGGATATGTCATGGCATTTAAAAACGTATTCAAAGATCCCTTCGCCAATTCGATAAAAGGATCCTTTACGGGATACTTCGAAGAACCGCACAAAACAGAATGTTCAAGTATGTGAGCAACTCCCGTAGAGTCCTTGGGCGGAGTCTTAAATCCTATATAAAATACTTTGTTTTCATCATCATTCAAAAGCAATGTGACAACAGCACCGGTCTTTTTATGATGTAAAATAAGACCTTCCGAATTGAGGTCTTTTATAAAGCGTTTTTCAATTATTTCATAATTTGTATTATTCAAATTCTTAAACCGTAAATGACATCAGTGCCAGTTTTGAAACGGATATTTCAAAAATGCACATGCCCATCCCTTTCTTTTTTGCCAAATTAATAGAAACAAGTTCCTTAAGTGAATATACCTTTTCTTTATACGCAACGGATGTCTTGCCGAAAATACTCTTCTTTTCCGTTAATACCTGCGTCTTAATCTTAATTTTCAGCTGCTCAAAAGTTTTATAAGTAAAGCTGTCCTCTGTCAGAAAATAAAGTTCGCTTTCAAGCGAAGTCTGCGGATCCGATTCCTTCAAAATGTAATGAGAAATAATGGATTTCAATTTGAAACCGATATCTTCGGATTCGAGCAAATCTTCATAAGTATACTTGGCTCCGATATAAATATTCGAGGTGTCTGCCATCACATATTTATATGGTTCATATGTTGTTTTGCCGTTTTTCAGATTATCAATCAGCTTCATCAGTGTATTCTATATCCTCGATTTTCTTTCCGCTGAGTTTATATGCTTCAATAATATCTTCTTCTGTAAAGTCGCTTTCCTCGGCCAATTCCTTAACGGTTACTTTTCTGCCGATTTCTTCGGACAAAGCCTTTGCCTTGTCGGCTACATCATTGACCTTTTTGGCGACCTCTTCTTCCGTCTTGATTTCGCTCATGTTTTCCGAAACGGCTTCTTCCATGGCATCCATAATAACTTTCATCAACATACCTTCGGCTTCATCCGGATTTTCCAATGCTCCTAGCATATTGACGCCTTCCATCAAAGACAAATTTCCTTCTCCCAAAAGGTCTTCATACGGAATGCCTTGATTAACATACAGTCTCGCAATATCCATAACTTTCGGAAGATAAAAAGATACTATCTTTGATTTCGCATTCTCATCATTATTCATGGCCTGCATGATATAAGCACGCAGTTCCCCCTCATTTAATGATTCGCTCACATCTTTTATCTGCTTTGAATAATCATTAAGTACGCCCTGCTCGTCCTCGGACATATTTTCATCGGCATTTAACGGTTCGTTGATCCCGATGTTGTGTTCTTTTAAATATGCATAAACCAATTCAAACTGTTCATCCGAAAGGTCCATTCCTGCAAAGGATTCCTTTACCTCGGCATCGGAAATATATCCACCGTTTTCTTTGGCCGTGTATTTAACATCTTCCAATATTTGGGCAAATTTCTGTTCGTTATTAACCATAAATTACTCCACATGTTTATGCGTAAAAATATGCTTTTCGCAGTATTCATAATTACCGTTACATTTACTGCAGAATCTGAACTGATAATCGGGGTTGGTAATTTCAGTAGCACCGCATACGGCGCATTTGTGTCGTGTTACGACATTTGCGTTCTTTTTTTGTGCAAAGCCCGAATTTCCGGAACCCGAATCATTGGTATCGACTTTCTTCTTTTGGAATCTGTATCCCGGCGTTCTGCCAATATAGGAGCTGTTAAACCTGGTCTTTTTCCTCGCAGTGAGGAAATAGATCAGGAAGTTAAGTAAGGATGCAAAAATCACTACCGCAAACGGCAGGAACAGCAAACCCTGCATAATATACTCTATCAACTGATAAACCAAAATTGCTCCGTAGATAACTCCCAGATACTTAACTCTGATAGGCAGAATAAAGAATAAAAGTATCTGATGATCCGGGAATGTTGTTGCATATGCCAGGAATATCGACATGTTAACAAAATACGTCGTAAACGCAGCCGGATAAATACTTGGTGCCGTCCACAAAATATCTGTACCAATAATAACCGTAAATCCGTACATCAAGAATGCGGCAACTACAGTAAAAATGAAGCCTGAAAAAATGTACACATTATATCTGTAATTACCCCAGGCATATTCAAGAGACGTTCCTATCGAATAATAAAAATACAGGACAAGAAGCGTCAAAAACGTGAATGAATCCGGCGGAACAAGAAGCCACGTAAATATTCTCCAGATTTGGAAGCCGTGTATAATCATGGCCGGATTAAGATATAAATACGGCATAATGCCGGGTATTAATTTTTCAATTAAATACCCGACAGCATACATAATAATCATTATTAGCGATAAATTTTTTATCGCATATTTTCCGAATTTCTTTTCAAAACTACCTTGCATAAACTACCGAAGAACCTGAGACCAATCATTAATTCCAATAACACCCATAGCCCAGCTCATATACTCGCCTTCCTTGGGGGTGCCCATAGCGTCGTAACACTCACGGGCCTTTCCTGTTAACGTAGGATAAAATCCGTTAACATCATATTCCAGATACAGATATTGTGTAACGTAAGGGTTACGTTCGAATGCTGCCCATGAAGCACACAATGCAGCCGCCTGAGCTTCTACACCTGCATTTGATCCCATTCCTATTTCACTGATAATAATATCTCTGACTGTTCCTTTAGGCGACAAATATGACGATTGTGTCATAACATTGGTTACGGCAGACAGATTCAAGAATGTCAAAACCTGATCGTTTTTAACCTGCGCTGTATACATTGAGCCGTTAGCAACGCCTGACATATCCCAGAATTTAGGATAGTACAGCGGATTGGGATAAGGATGAATGGTCAAATTCCAATCAATATTACCGTTCTGCTTAATCTTGGTGTTAAACATTGAAAGAAAATCTTTACCGTCTATATATTCAAAACTGTTTGCATTCTTGTCCCATACCTGATCGATACTGGTATAAACATTTGCACATGCATTATTTGCTTTGATAGCCGTATAACATACTCTGAATGCCTGAATATACTTATTTACATATGTATCCCAGTCACAGTAAGGCATGTAGTTCCAGCAACGTTCATTAACTTCGTTTCCGATAACATAATCCTGAGTCCATGATACCGATGCATAATGAGTCATGTCTGCGATTAATGCATTGATTCCGGCATCATCATTTGCGTTCAACATATACTGATTTATGGGATTGGCTTTGATGGGATGTGAATCCCCCGAACCGTTTCTGCATGATGCATCAGAGCATACCGAATCGCGTACATCCGTATACACTACCATGTGTAAATCGGAATAGTTCGGATTGGCATCTCCCGCTCCGTTTAAGCATACGTTTGCAATATTTCCGTGTTGCATAGCCTTTAAGGGACGCTCTACTCTCGTTCTTTTATTTGTAGAAAGCACCTCGGGGTTTGATACATACTGGGCATTATTAATCAATGTCCATACTCCCCCTCTTTTAACGGCATAAACGAATTTGTTATAAAGTCTCGGAACGCCGTCATTATGATCAAGCGGAATAGACAGGCTGACCGAAGATGCAGCAGCACACGATGCAACAGGCTGTGCTCCGTCAGGTATTCCGTAATGATACGTTCTTAATTCAAATAAATATACTTTACCGTCATCGGATGAAGGTTTACTCGGAAATGTAGCAGACACTACAATATCCGCTCCAACTATAACCGCCGAAGACGAACTGTTATTTACCGAATTGGGATCTGTAACGTTTGCTGCAGAAGCATCAACAGGTGTTACCACACAAATAAATGCAAGCGATACTGCAAACAACAGACTTAATACTCTTTTTGAAATTTTCATATATTTCATTTCCTTCCGTATTTCTAACCATTTTCAATTTACGCCAATATATTTTAACACATTTATTGGAAATAGACACTCTTTTATGATATTATACATAAGTTGATTTGATGAAACATATATAAAGAGGAAGTAATTGTATGGAAAAATTAAATTGCACACTCGGTATTGATATCGGTTCCACGACCGTAAAAATAGCAATTTTAAACGAAAACAACGAAATTTTGTTTTCCGATTATCAAAGACATTTTGCTGATATTCGAAACACTCTTCTGTCTTTGCTCAAAGATGCGCAAAGCAAACTCGGTAATATCACTCTTTACCCCATGATTACGGGGTCCGGCGGTTTGACACTGGCAAATCACCTCAAAGTTCCTTTTGTACAAGAGGTTATAGCTGTTGCCACGGCGCTTAAAGAAATTGCTCCCAAGACAGATGTTGCCATTGAATTGGGTGGTGAAGATGCCAAAATAATATATTTCGAAGATGGAAACGTTGAACAGCGAATGAACGGTATCTGTGCCGGAGGTACAGGTTCTTTCATCGACCAAATGGCTTCACTTATTCAAACAGACGCTTCGGGACTTAACGAATACGCCAAGAACTATTCATCGTTATATACAATTGCAGCCAGATGCGGTGTATTTGCGAAATCCGATATTCAGCCCCTGATAAACGAAGGAGCCACCAAGGAAGATTTGTCCGCATCCATTTTCCAGGCTGTCGTAAATCAGACCATTTCGGGACTTGCCTGCGGTAAACCCATTCGCGGCCATGTGGCTTTTCTGGGCGGTCCTCTTCACTTTTTATCCGAATTAAAAGCCGCTTTCATAAGAACATTAAAGCTTGATGAAGAACACACCATCGACGTAAATAACTCACACCTTTTCGCTGCCATTGGTTCTGCCATGAATGCAACGGACGAAGTCAGCTATTCGATGGATGAAATGGTAGGAAAGTTATCTTCAAACATCAAAATGGAATTCGAAGTAGAAAGAATGGAACCTCTCTTTGCATCAAAAGAAGAGTTCACCGCTTTCGAAGAAAGACATAAAAAAGCTACCGTAACAAAAGGTGTTCTTGATTCATACACAGGAAATGCCTTTCTGGGAATCGATGCCGGCTCAACTACCACCAAAGTTGCTTTGGTCGGTGAAAACGGGGAATTATTGTATTCCTTCTATTCCGGCAACGACGGTTCTCCTCTGAAAACCGCAATTCGTTCAATCGCCGAGATCAAAGAGATCCTTCCTCCCGGAGTAAAAATAGTTCGTTCCTGCTCTACCGGATACGGTGAAAGCCTGATGAAAGCAGCCTTTTTGCTCGATGAAGGCGAAGTTGAAACCGTAGCCCACTATTATGCCGCTTCTTTCTTCAATCCCAATGTCGATTGCATTTTGGATATCGGCGGTCAGGATATGAAATGCATCAAAATCAAAAACAAAACCGTTGATTCCGTTCTGCTTAACGAAGCATGTTCTTCGGGCTGCGGTTCTTTTATCGAAACCTTTGCCAAATCTTTGAATTATTCCGTCGAGGATTTCGCCAAAGCCGCTTTGTTTGCGGAGCATCCCATTGATTTGGGAACCAGATGTACTGTTTTTATGAATTCAAAAGTAAAGCAGGCGCAAAAAGAAGGCGCTTCCGTTCAGGATATCAGTGCAGGTTTGGCTTATTCAGTTATTAAAAACGCGTTATTTAAAGTTATTAAAGTTTCCGACGCTTCAGAACTCGGAAAGAATATAGTCGTTCAGGGCGGTACTTTTTACAATAATGCCGTTCTTCGTTCTTTCGAAAAAATAGCAGGATGTGAAGCAATACGTCCTGACATAGCAGGTATCATGGGTGCTTTCGGTGCTGCCTTAATAGCCAGAGAACATTATTCGGCAGACGAACCCACTACCATGCTTTCGTTCGACGAAATAATCAATCTGAAATTTGAAACTCAGATGGCCAAATGTAAAGGCTGTACCAACAGCTGTCGATTAACCATCAATCGCTTCAGTGGCGGACGTCAATATATTTCCGGCAATCGTTGCGAACGCGGTATCGGCAAGCAAAAGAACGAAAACAACGTACCCAATCTGTTTGAATACAAGTTAAAGAGAATCTTTGATTATGAGCCGCTTCCCGTTGAAGAAGCCGTACGCGGTACCGTAGGAATTCCCAGGGTTCTCAATATGTACGAGAATTTCCCCTTCTGGGCTACGTTCTTTAAAGAATTAAAATACAGCATAGTTCTTTCGCCTTTATCAAACAGAAAAATCTACGAACTCGGTATTGAATCCATTCCCAGTGAATCCGAATGTTATCCGGCAAAGCTGGCTCACGGTCACATCGAATGGTTAATCTCTCAAAAGGTAGACTTTATTTTCTACCCTGCCTTGTTCTACGAAAGAAACGAATTTAGCGAATCAAACAACCATTACAATTGTCCGATTGTTACCTCATATTCGGAGAATATTAAAAATAACGTTGAAGACATAACCGGTGGCAAAATCAGGTTAAGAAACCCGTTTATGTCCTTCAAAAGTCCCAAGTCCATTGCTGATTCCCTGATAGCCGAGTTTAAGGAGATTCCTTCTTCCGAAATTATTAAGGCTGTCGATAAAGCATGGCAGGAACTTAATAACGCCCGCAAAGACATGCAGGCAAAGGGCGAAGAAGTAATAGCATATTTAAAGAAAACCGGCAAACACGGTATCGTATTGGCCGGTCGTCCCTATCATATCGATCCTGAGATCAACCATGGTATTCCCGAGCTGATTAACAGCTATGATATAGCAGTATTAACAGAGGATTCCGTGTCTCATCTCGTTAAAAGCGACAGGCCCTTAATAGTATCCGACCAGTGGATGTACCACTCAAGACTTTATGCCGCCGCTTCGTTCGTAAAGACTGTCGATAATATCGATTTGATTCAGTTAAATTCTTTCGGTTGCGGACTCGATGCCGTTACAACAGACCAGGTTAATGACATCTTAAGTTCCGGCGATAAAATATACACTTGCTTAAAGATTGATGAAGTAAATAATCTGGGCGCTGCACGAATCAGAATTCGTTCTTTGTTAAGCGCTATTAAAGTAAGAGAAAGAATGCAAAAAGAACGTTCTGTTCGTTCAAGTGCTCACAACAGAGTTCTCTTTACAAAAGAGATGAAAGAAAACTACACTATTTTGGCTCCGCAGATGTCTCCTATTCATTTTGACATTATCGAAGCTGCCTTTAAGGCGTGTGGTTATAACTTTGTTATTTTGGATAATGACGGACGTCGCGCCATAGATACCGGACTTAAGTTCGTAAATAATGATGCCTGCTACCCTTCCTTGCTGGTAGTCGGACAGCTGATGGATGCACTGCTTTCCGGTAAATACGACTTAAATAAGACGGCACTTATTATGACCCAGACAGGCGGAGGATGTCGTGCCACCAATTATGTCGGTTTCATTCGCCGAGCATTAATCAAGGCAAACATGCCGCAAATTCCTGTCATTTCACTAAATTTGGGTGGTATTGAAACCAATCCGGGATTTAATTTAAGCATCGACTTTTTGGTTCGAGGCATCTATGCCGCCATTTTCGGAGATATTTTCATGCGATGCGTTTACAGGATGCGTCCCTACGAAGAAGTTCCGGGCTCTGTTAACGAAGTTCATCAAAAATGGCTTAAGCGGTGTGTCGACTTTGTTTCGCAAAAGCACATGAGTTTCTTTACCTTTAAAAAAATGTGTCGCGAGATGATTGAAGAATTCGACAGCATTCCGATTAAGGATATAAAGAAACCGCGCGTCGGAATAGTCGGTGAAATATTGGTTAAATTTGCTCCCGCAGGAAACAATCATCTGGTTGAACTACTCGAAAGCGAAGGCGCCGAAGCAGTAGTACCTGATTTATTGGATTTCCTGCTCTATTGCTTCTATAACCAGATTTACAAAGCAGATCATTTAGGTATGTCAAAAAAGACTGCACTAATATCCCGCTTTGGAATATGGGGCATTGAATTTTTGCGTAAAGAAGCTCATAAAGCTTTCGACAAATCAACGCATTTTGTTCCGCCCTCTTCGATTTACGATACTGTTAAAAATGCCAAAACTATCGTTGATATCGGAAATCAGACAGGTGAAGGCTGGTTCCTGACAGGTGAAATGATTGAGCTTATTCACATGGGTGTTAACAATATCGTATGTACTCAGCCCTTCGGTTGTCTCCCGAACCATGTAGTCGGAAAAGGTGTCATTAAATCCTTAAGAAAGCACTATCCTTTATCAAATATAGTTGCAATCGACTATGATCCCGGTGCTTCCGAAGTTAACCAGCTTAACAGAATCAAGCTCATGTTAAGTACCGCAAAGAAAAATCTGAATTATATAGACAATACCGATGTCTAAGGAGAATCATCATGATAAAGACAGAACTAAACGAAATTAAGAAGCAATTTACTCCCAGGAACTGCTCTGTAACCAGAATTTGCGGTTGCTATGTTGACGGAGAAAAAAACATCAAAACCACTTTTTCCGAAAGTTTTTTGAATCTTCCCGAAGAAGAAACATATAAATACTTCGAAATATTAAGAAAGGCCTTATCCGGTTCTGTCGGAAAAACTGCTTTAAATTTGGATTTCCCAATCGAGACAGAAAATGAAGGCGGTACACAGGACTTTCTTTTGAAGCTTCGCAATTCCCATTTAAAGGATGAAGCATTGCTTAGCATCTTTTATGATGCAGTAATCAACTACTACGAGTATGTAGGCAATTACCTTATCCTTCTGATTGCGGACACATACGATGTTCCCAACAAGACAACCGACGGAATCATTAACGATGAATCCGATACAGTTTACGACTATATCATGTGCACTATTTGTCCCGTTAATCTCTCAAAAGCCGGATTAAGCTATGACTTGTCAATGAACGAATTCCATTCAAGAATTCAGGACTGGGTAGTTGAATTGCCCGATGCTGCTTTCCTTTTCCCCGCATTCAATGACAGGGCTGCCGATATTCATTCGGTTATGTATTACGTAAAGGATTCCGAGGACTTACACGAAACATTTCTGGACGGCATACTCGGTTGCATGCCTTCATTAACGGCCAAAACTCAGAAAGCGGCTTTTTCTGCCATCATCGAAGAAACATTAGGTGATGAAACCAATTTCGAAACGGTACAGAATATTCACGAAAACCTGACCGAACTCGAGACTGAACACAAGAATAAAGAAATCCCCGCTCCTCTTACACTTGATAAAGAAGATATCAAAGCTATATTTGCTAAATCGGGTGTATCAAACGAAAGAATGGAAGTATTTGATTCGCTCTACGATGCCGCAGCCGGCAGCAACACTTCGCTTTATGCGAAGAATCTGCACAACACACGCGCTTTGGAGGTAAAGACCCCCGATGTGGTAATTAAAGTCAATCCCGAGCGTTCCGATTTAATCAAAACTCAAGTAATCGATGGTGTTAAATGTCTGGTAATAGAAATAAATGATTCTGTTGAATTAAACGGAGTTGAGGTCAGAGTTTAATGATTTGTAATCTTTGTCCAAGAAAATGCAATATAGACAGGGCCAATAAGAGCGGTTATTGTCATGTGTCGGAAAATCCGACACTTGCAAGAGCTGCTCTTCATTTTTATGAAGAGCCTTGTATCAGCGGCAAATCCGGAAGCGGTGCCATCTTCTTTTCCGGTTGCAACATGGGTTGCATATACTGTCAGAACGAAGAAATTTCGCACGGAAAAGTCGGCAGAGAAATATCTGACAGTCGTCTTTTGGAAATAATGTTCGAGTTAAAAGAAAAGGGCGCTTTAAACATAAATTTGGTTACTCCTACCCATTATGTTCACAAGCTGATTCCCTTATTAAAGGAAGCCAAAAATCATGGGCTCAACATCCCCATCATATACAATACAAGTTCATATGAATGTGTTGAATCGCTAAAAGCTTTGGAAGGGTTAATTGACGTTTATTTGCCCGATTTCAAATACATTAACAGTGAATTATCATCCAAATACTCAAACGCTCCGGACTATCCGGATGTTGCCACAGCTGCAATAAAAGAAATGGTACGTCAAAATCCCGAATGCATTTTTGATGATAACGGCCTTATTAAAAAAGGTGTCATAATTCGACATTTGATTTTGCCGGGGCATATTAAAGAATCGGAAAAAGTATTGGATTATCTATATAGGGAATTTGGAGACAGCGTCTATATGAGTATCATGAACCAGTATACCCCCTGTATGGAACACATTGATTTTCCCAACCTTAATCGTACGCTTACGAAACGTGAATATGACAAAGTTGTCAATTTTGCCATAGATTTAGGTATCACAAATGCCTACATACAAGAAGGCAGGACACAAAGCGATAGCTTCATTCCTGCCTTTGATTACGAAGGTTTATAATTTTTAGTCTGAAGAATTAACTTCTGAACAAATCTCTGTACCAGATAAGTGAATCTGAATATGCTTTATAGACTGCGTCTCCGTCCATGTTCTTAAGCAACATAATTCTATCAATTTCAGCCCAGTTAGCCTGCTCATATGACAGTACAAAGTCTAATACTTCAGCATATTCTCCCGCTCTGTCTATAAGTGCTTTCTCTATCATCTTGGATACTTTAACCTTGTTTAATGCATCCTTCATGGGCATGTCCAAAATAATATCCAAAACAGAGAACAATCCCATCAGGAACATTTCCTGGGAGAATCCGCCTTTATCAAATAAAGGACAAATATTTTCGCACATCTTTGCTCGAAGCAGTGAAACTCTGGTAACTTCATTGGGCTTATCAGCGCAAAGCTGATTGGTAACAGCAGTACTGATCCACTTCTTTAATTCTTTCTGTCCAAGCATTGCAGCCGCATGTCTGATTGATGTAATTTCGGAATTAACACTCATCTTGTTAACTATCTGCAACAGATTAAGTACAAGAGCCGTATCACGACCGATGACATCAGCAGCCTTGGTCAAATCAAAATCGGGATCATTAACCATGTTAAGCAGTTCCACATAATTGACTTTCAAAGGAGCGACTTCATTCTCACCCTTTGTAACGGGAACTCTGTAAAAAGCGCCTTCATATAACGTATATCCGCCTTCAATACACAATGCATCATATATATCATTGTTTTCAACATTTATTGCGCATAGCTTGATGTTTGGATATACTTTTGAAAAATAGATTTTTGCCTTTGAAATATCAATCTTCTTATGATCAAGAAATACATAATCCATCTGCATAAGGATTGCTTTATAAGGTTCAAAATCCTGAACATTCAGTTTTCTGATTGCCAATTTGTAGCCAAGTTTTTTAAGTTCGGCAATTCTGATAACATATTTTTCATTAGGCTCAACAGTGCAATCCATAAGAAGCACTATTCTCGAAGGAGCTATGTCCTTTGTCTGAGCCGGAATATCTGAAAAAATGGAAATATTATTAATTGAAACAAACAGATCTTTATCACGAGAAATTGTATCGGCACCCATGTTGTCGATAACTTCAAGTCCGATAATGGAACCGGCCCCGTCTCTCATTCCCGTTCCCCATAACGAAGGATTGAGCAGCATATTTGTTTTCTGCGAGAAAATAGAATATGCCTTAACCGTCATCTTATCGTCAAACAAAGGAATTAATGTTGCTAGCATCGAAATACCTCCAAAATATATTTTGAAATACCCACTGCTATTTTACCATATTATGTAAAATAAATAAAGTCGGTTAATCATTTCAAAGTTACTATTCACAGCCCTCGACTCCCCGTTCGCAATCATCGCTGCTACGCGGCTTCAAAGCTTGCTTCGCAAGCGGATTGCTCAGGTTCGTGGAGTTCCTGCTTCACAGGCTTGATATATGAACAATACTTGTATCTTACACGCACGCGTGACGATAGCCGTATTATTCATATATCAGCCGTGAATAGTAACATTTCCAAAAACCAAGTCGCGTAATGTCGGATGTATTATTCCGTAAGCATTTCCGCAATTTCGAACATGCTGCGTATAAACCATTGATGTATGTGTATTGGTATCCATTATAATGATGCTTCCCGCAGCACCGTCCCATCCGAACAATCCTGCCGGAGCCTTTGAATCAATCAAATCAGGCTCCATCAAAACCTGCATTCCGCAACCGTAGCCGTATCCTGTTCTGCCCATGTTCTGATTAATATCTTCATGTCCCTGCGGTGTCAAAAGATCCTTTTTCATAATCTCGATTGTCTCGGGTTTTAAAATTCTGACACCTGTTTTGGATATTCCACCGCAGCTTATGGTATCTCCAAAAACAGAATAATCCTCGATACAGCTTAACAATCCGGCGCCTCCGCTTTCATAGTTATCCGAAAGCTGATAATTACAAGTCTGTTCCATCGGAGCTGTTTTTCCGTTTTCATCGGCAATATACTGTTGCATCAGATTCGGAACATCATCATTCAAAGGACGTGCAAATCGTGTATTCTTCATGCCGAGAGGCTCAAATATATTCTTTTTCAAGTATTCGCCAAATGTCATTCCCGATATTTTTTCGATTACGGCAGCAACAACATCATGGCTCAGGCTGTATTGGAAATGTGTTCCGGGCTCAAATATAAGAGGCGATTCGGGAAATGCTGTAACAATATCCATCGTCGTGGCATTCATCCCCTTTTCTTTTAACACTCTCATTATTCCCGGTCTTTCCAAATCATAATCAAGTCCTGATTGCATTGATACCAGATGCTTCATTTTAATGGGATTTTCAGCATTTACTTCTATGCCGTCTTTCATAACGCGAATGTTCTTAAACGAAGGCAGATATTCGTACAAATTGTCCTCGAAATCAACCAACCCTTTTTCATAAAGCTGCATGAACGCGACCATTGTAATAACCTTGGTCATCGAAAACATCAAATACAATTCGTCTCCGTTAAGTTTCTTTTTCTGCTCGCTGTCGGAATATCCCATCATATGACGATATAACACCTCATGATCTTTGGTAATCATAATATCGCATCCCGGAATTCCGTATTTTCCGAGTGAATCTATGTAGTTTCCTATCTTTTCAAAATCCATGACCATACCTCCCCATATGACAAAGGCGTTCCGTCGGAACGCCTCTGAATTAACTAAATCATTTTCATTTATTTGGTAGCATTGACAAACAAAGCGGCATTTGAAGCCTGAGAAAGCACTTCCTCATCAGCGTAGAACTGAATCTTGTTATCAACAGTATCGCCTGTATCCAAAGGATCGTAAATATAGCCAACACCGCCTCTTATTATCTTGCCTTCATCATCCAGTAATATTCCGTACATTTCATTAGGAGTAATTATTGTATCGTCTGTGTTGGTGATATGCACTTCCAAATCAAGGAAACCGTCAGAAGGGCTTCCTACCAGATCCCACTGATAATCATAATCTGCCGTTTCATTATAAGCGTTCATTACATCTATAGTAGTCCATTCAATGTATTCAACCTTACCTGCTTCATTCAAATAGTTTAATGTAACAGCTGTACTGTCTTTTCCCAGTGCCTGTGCATAAATATAAACATCTCCGAGCAGTTCATCATCGGCACCTCTGGCATATCCGCTAGCATAGATACATACATCGGCATCATAAAGGTTGGTTAATCCGCAAATCAAGCTGGATGCTCCGAACTCTTCATAAGAAGAGAAAGAAGTAACTATACCTGGACACTCATTGCTGATTGCGCACTCAACATCCCATGAAATTCTGCTGTAGTCCGAAGAAAGCTTCGAAAGCATGGGGGTTACATCGGAAGCAGATACATCATCCGCATCAACACCGTTTACAGAGAAATATAATTCATTTTCGTCTGTAGGGGGCTCTTCGGAAGGTTCGGGTTCCGGAGTCGGATCATCTTTATCTTTCTTCTTTTTCTTATCCTTGTCCTTATCTTTGTCCTTATTCTTATCTTTGTCTTTACTCTTCTTTTTGCTGTCCTTATCGTCTTCGTCGTCATCATCTACATCTTTGGAAGATGTGGTTTTATTTGATTTTGATCCGAACGAAATTGTTTCTGAAGCAAATAAAGCAAAAATAATACCACCTATGGCCAAAACAATTACTGCACAAAGAACAATAATCAATACGGCAACTTTCTTGTCGCCGTCATTTTTCGGCTGTACAGTATAAGGATTTTCCTTGTAAATTGGTTGCTGGTTAACAGCAGGTGCAGGCTGAACGGGTGCTGCTGGTGCAGGCTGTACAGGCTGTACAGGTGCCGCAGGTGCAGGCTGTACAGGTGCCGCAGGAGCGGGCTGTACAGGTGCCGCGGGTGCAGGCTGTACAGGTGCCGAAGGTGCAGCCTGTGCAGGGATTTCTGCAGCTTCTTTACCACAATTCGGGCAAAAAACTTCGCCATCATTTATTTTTGTTCCACAATACTTACAAAACATAATATTCCTCCCATATTTTCCGTTTACATCTTAAAGATTATATCAATTAATCATTAAAAGTAAAACCCTTAAAGGATGCGTTTCCGCCGCCTTCATATACAAAGTAGAGAGGATGCACACCGTTTTCGATATTTACCGGAATATCAACTTTAAGCCAGAAATTATTTGAATTGAATTCAGCGCTTCCTACAGCATCTCCGTCCAAAGCCGTCTTTACCGATACGGTTCCGTGTGCATATCCGTGAACCCAAATGCTGATTTTCTTTACATCCTTAAAATCAAAATACTTAAATCCGACTACGGCATTATTATTAAAGTTTGTAATGTATCCTACAGTTTCATCGCCGTCACCGCCGTCTTTTACTATCTTCACCTTGGTAATGTCAGGTTGAATTGCTTCATTATCTTTTCTTATGAAGCTCTCATCATTTTGATAGAACAGATTGCAGGCGATATAGGCAGGATAATAGCCTTCTGCCTTCAGCGGGCCGTCATTTAATCCGCACGACGTAACTTCGGCCTGCTTGATAGTCCATGTGCTCTCATCAACATCGAGTTTTTCCGCACATCCCTGACGTGAATACCAGGTTCCGTTGGTATGTCTGTGATAGAAAATATACCAATCGTTTTTCATCTGTACAATGCTTCCGTGATTATTTGCGCCAAAGCACGTGGTCAAATACGGATCCTTATATGAGTCTATTCCCAAATCTCCGTTACTTATTATTACACCGCAATACTTAAATCCGCTGTCGGGTTTGTCCGATACCGCATAGCAAAGCTCGTGCATTTTTACCGATGAATATACGAAAATGTACTTTCCGTTCATCTTTCTGATAGAGGCAGCCTCGAAATATTCATGTCCTTCAAATCCCGTGCCTTCTGAATACTCACATCCGGGAACCACCAAAACAGGATCCTTGATAACCGTAAGCATATCATCATCAAGTACCGTGCAGAAAGAACCGTGTCTTGACTTATCGCCTCTTCCGCAAAAGCCGGTGTAAAGATATGTTACTTTGCCTTCCTTTAATACGCCCGGATCAAACTGAGGTTCATCCCCTTCTCTTTCACCCAAGCTCGTCCCGTCCGGATAATGAACATGTCCGTAAAATTCAAACTTTCCGTTGGGTGTATCACATACAGCCACAGATACGTTACCCATATTTGAAATAGTGTAATACAGATAATATCTGCCGTCTGAGCCCACTGCCATATCGGGAGCGTAAAGCATTCCTTCTCCGTTTACATTTGTAGGTTCCTGTTCCTTACGATATATTACACCGTCATATCTGAAGTTGCCCGGATCATCAACGGGTGCCGACCAGCATACATAATCACCCAAACAGAATACATCTCCGTTATAGAAATCATGCGAACCGTATACATAGATTCTGTCACCGAATACATAAGGTTCTCCGTCGGGCACAAACTCATATGAAGGAAGGTATGGATTAAATGCCTGTTTTTTGCATACTCCGTTTAACTTATAAGTCGCTATCTTTGTTCTTAAATAAGATTTATACTCAGTATTCTTTTCAATCATCGGCACAGAGCCTTTTGAATTGAACTCTATTTCACATCTGTCCTTTTCGGTATAAGGCATCCAAAGCGGCATGGGTGTCATGTCGGCGTCAAGACCGTTCGGATTACCACACTTAATAAAGTTAGTAAAATAGTTTGCCATCTGTCTGGCCAAATCATAATGATGGCCTACATAAGCGCGTGAGCATTTAGCCAGGGTTTCAAAGAAGAACCACAAATCACACGAATGGAAATTGCCGGGATGATCATCTCCCGGAATGTCAGTATTAAATCTGTAATAATAAAAATCATTTTTGCTGCCGTTCTTTTTTCGGGCTTCAAAAAGAGCCTTAACCGACAATTCGATTCCGCTGATAACTCCGTAATGATTATCCTGCTTAAACTCCTTTACTTCCGGATACTTTAAGAATACTTCGGCATCAGTTCCGTATATATTCTTTGCTTTATCGGCAAGTTCGACATCATCCTTTACATCTATAAAGTTTAGGAACTCGTCCGCAGTATTACCTGCCATAATAGGTATATCGAGAATCTGTCCGTTTAACGCTCTCTTTACAGGATCATCCTTAATAAATACGCCGTCCGTAATTCCAAAAAGGCGCGGATGAGTTGCAACATATTCATTATATTTACCGAGTATGGTATCTTTATCGATTTTCCTTGCCTCATCAATGGTTTTTACACCGAGCAATTCAAAGAAGCCTTCGCTCCACTTGCATGCTTCTTCTTTGTTCATGGGTGCCGGAATTCCTGCCTCAAAATAAGGGCTGCAGATAATACCGCTCAATACTATGGCCTTGTTAAAAAGACCTTCGTTTTCCAAATTGGTTATCTGGCTCATTACGGAACCGCCGCCGGCAGACTGTCCGGCGATTGTAATGTTTTCGGGATCTCCGCCAAATGCTGCTATGTTTTCTTTAACCCAGCGTGTACCTGCCTGCTGATCCAAATATCCGAAGTTCGATGATTCATTTGGATTACGTTCTATCAAATCATTCTGTGCAAAGAATCCGAAAATATTAAGTCTGTAATTAACAGTGACAACAATAACACCTCTTCTTGCCAGTCTTTCTCCGTCAAACTCCATTTCCGAAGGGTATCCCCATTGAAGTCCTCCTCCGAAATACCACACCAATACAGGTAATTTTTCATCCGTCTTTTTGGCAGGTGTCCAAACGTTCAAATATAAACAGTCCTCACTTATTTCAACATCGGGATCAACATGCCATTCGCGGCAATATATATCAGTGCCCACGGCAGGTCTGTCCTGAACACTTATAGGTGCAAATGTATATGCTTCCAGTACGCCGTCCCACGAATCGGGTTTCTGCGGTGCTCTCCATCTTAAATCCCCTACGGGAGGCTTGGCAAACGGAATACCCTTAAATGAAGTAATTCTGGGATCCGCAGCCGGTAATCCTTTAATTTTTCCATATTTGGTCGTAACTTCTCTAAGCATTTTTATACCCTCTCTAGTTTGTAAAATTTAACCTTGGTTATATCAAATATAACCAAGGTTAATATATGTATCATCTTATTTGTTGCTTAAACTCATTCAGTTTTTGTCGTATCCCTTTTTCTCGTTTTTATTACGTTCCTTTTCTTCACGCATCAGGGAAGTTGCTCTGGCTATCGTGTCGCTTACTTTCGAATCCTTCGTCGAATCATATACAGCCATTCCAAAGGAAGCACTGGTATAGCCATCTGTTATCTTTTCAATGGCGGCGGCCTTTTGGAATTCGCCTTTAGCACTCTGTAACAATCCTTCACGGTTCTCGAAGTCGGCATTTTCAAGCATAATAACAAATTCATCGGAACCCAGTCTGTAGACAGGTGAATGAATAAACGTTTTGCAGATTATATCGCACGTATTTTTGAGGAACATATCTCCCATCTCGATTCCGAAGTTACTGTTAATAGTTCGGAGTCCGTTCGTATTGCACACTACAGTTGCAAATGATATGTTACCGTTCTGTGTCAATATATCATCATGTTCATTCAATTTCTGAATAAATGCTTTATAGTTCTTTACATGCGTCAGGTTATCGGTTGTAGCCAATTCAACGCTTCTTTCGAGATTCTTCTCAGCTCTTACCGTTCTTTCCTTCATGCAGGAAATCAATATTCTTGACAAATCCATTACCTTAAGCGGTTTTGACATGCAATCGTCGGCACCTGCCGCCAAAACTTTTTCATACACCGAATCCGACACATCTGACGTAAAGGCAATAATCGGTGTATGGAATTCGGCTTTTTCTTCGTTTACCCTGATTTGACGAATAGCTTCATATCCGTCCATGTTGGGCATAACCAAATCCATAATAATGGCATCATAAACCTGAACGGAATTTTTGGTCATCTCAACTGCCAATGCTCCCGTATCGGAGAGGAACACCGTTCCACCCTCTTCTTCCAAAATTTCCAGGCTCATTTCACGCGTCAAATCATCGTCATCAACTACCAGGAATGAAAGACCTTCAAAAAGGCCCTTTCTAAGCTTGTTCTTCTCACTAAAATGTAAATCAACCAGTTTTTCAAGTTTCTTTTGCTGAACCTGAAGCTTTTTGGCTGTATATTCTGCTTCTTTTAATCGAATCGAGTCTTCCAACAGCTTTGCCTGGGTAGCATTTTTCACTTCATCATCAACCACTCTGAAGCACATTACCAGGCCTTCAAGTTCTCCGGTTTCACCATCAACCTTGATATGGTGCATTCTGGTATATAAATACTGACCGTCATAGTTTCGTCTGAAAACACACGAATAATGTTTACGGTCTTTCATGTTCTCCTTGATAAATTCAATATCTCCGAACTTGAATAAATCTTCCTTATCATCGGGATGAACGGAATTTTTAATAAACTTGCCCCATGCATCGGAATACGTAGCGGAGTTTCTGATTGCTTCTCCGGTATCTTTTTGTAATCTGTTCGTAATATTGTAAGATTCAATGCGGTTTTCTTTGACATTCAAATAAATAATCGATGTAAACAACTGCAACATCGAATCAAGCATCATCAATGTATGCGGCAGTTGTTCCGACATGTCTTTTCTGATGTCATTAAGCGCATCAAAATTTCCAATTATTTCGTTTTTGTTACCATTCAAATTCGGCATGATTCCTCCAAATTTTCCCAATTACACCCACTTAGTTATTTTATCATTTAAAATGAAAAAATTAAACAGGTTTTGTTAAAATATTCAGATAATTTTTAAACATCTTTCGTATTATTTCGCAAATCCATAAGAATATTGCGCTTGACTGATAATAGTACAGTAGTCCTCTTCAAGTATACATGCAATTTGTCTTCAATTCTGCGTATACGGCCTGCGAATACGGCCTGCGAATACGGCCTGCGAATACGGCCTGCGAATTTGGTATTACTTTGCTCACACGTCCTCAACTGCATTTTTGACTAAGAAACTCGCATCTTCGAAGGCGTTCGGCCGGTTCAATTGGCAATCCGTTGCCAAATGAACCTAAAAACCCCATCCAGGGGTTTTTGCCTACAGTTAGTCGAGTTTCTAAGTCAAAAGCACAGTTTCGTCCTATTGATTCGCAAACCAACACCAAATTCTCCTGCCTAAACAGTCTAAAAAGGCGCTTGGAATCTTCTCCAAGCGCCTTAAAAATCATCATATTTTTCTAAATATCCTAGTTTACTCCGTAAAGCTGCTGCATTGTGGCAGGGCCGTACCAGTCAATCAAGAAAAAAGCAGGCACGATGTGCCTGCTTTTATACTCTGATAATTATTTTGCGTAATCAATTACTCTTGATTCGCGGATGACATTAACTTTAACCTGTCCGGGATATTCCATTTCAGCTTCAATCTTCTTTGAAATATCGCGAGCCATCAGTACCATGTCAGTATCGGTAACCTGTTCGGGGATTACCATTACACGAATTTCTCTACCTGCCTGAATAGCAAAAGATTTGTCGACACCCTTAAACTCATTAGCGATGTCTTCCAATTGTTTAAGTCTTGTTGTATATGTTTCAAGTGTTTCACGACGTGCACCGGGACGTGCAGCCGAAATAGCATCTGAAGCCTGTACGATACAGGAAATCAGTGAAGTAGGTTCAACGTCACCATGGTGAGATTCTACAGCATTAATAACCGTAGCGGATTCCTTATACTTACGGCACAATTCAACGCCGAGCTGTATATGCGATCCTTCCATTTCATGGTCAACCGCTTTACCAATATCATGCAGCAGACCTGCACGCTTGGCCATTCTGACATCGAGCCCCAATTCAGCAGCCAAAAGACCTGATAATTGAGCAACCTCGATGGAATGCTTCAAAGCATTCTGACCGTAACTGGTTCTGAACTTCATCTTACCCAGCAATCTGACCAGTTCAGGATGGATTCCGTGAACGCCAACCTCCAAGGTAGCTGCTTCACCTTCCTCCTTAATCATGGTTTCGACTTCCTTCTGAGCCTTTTCAACCATCTCTTCAATTCGAGCGGGATGAATTCGACCATCAACGATCAATTTTTGAAGTGCAATACGTGCGACTTCCCTTCTGACAGGGTCAAACGCAGATAAAACAACTGCTTCAGGTGTATCATCGATAATCAAATCAACACCGGTCATGGTTTCGAGAGTTCTGATATTTCTACCCTCTCTACCGATAATTCTGCCCTTCATTTCATCGTTAGGCAGTGAAACTACGGAAATTGTAGTCTCCGAAACATGGTCGGCAGCACATTTCTGAATGGCTGTAACCACATAATCCCTAGCCTTTTTATCGGCTTCTTCTTTGGCGCGATTCTCCATTTCTTTGATCATTACGGCCGTTTCATGTTTTACTTCTTCTTCAACAATTCTTAATAAGTACTCTTTTGCTTGTTCGGAGGTTAAGCCGGAAATTCGTTCTAGTTCATGCAATCTTTGTTCATTTAGCTTAGATACTTCAAGCTTTTCTTTAGCCAGTTCTTCTTCTCTGGCAGCCAGATTTGCTTCCTTTTTCTCTATTGCCTCAGCCTTTTTGTCGATGTTTTCTTCCTTCTGCTGAACTCTGCGCTCATATCTTTGAGCTTCTGCACGACGTTCCTTGATTTCTTTATCGAGTTCATTCTTAGTACGAATAGACTCTTCTTTTACTTCAAGTAAAGATTCGCGCTTCTTAGATTCTGCAGTCTTTAATGCTTCATCAATAATTTCTCTGGCTTTATCTTCAGCACTGCCAATTTTTCCGTTGGCAACTTTCTTCTGATATGTAGCCGAAAGTATCCATGAAAGCGGGAAGACAACGACTAAGGTTGCGACAGCTGCTATCACAACACCTAGCATATCTAGAGCACCTCCTATTAAATTTTCATTGTACTGTATTTATTATAGAATGCACATAATACATCCTAAAAGCAAACTACAACATTAAACATTGTATATGCTAACCCAAGTTATGTCAAGTTAATTACCTTGGCGACCATATCGGGCGAAAATCCTTTTCGGCAAAGGGAAGCCATCAATTTGTATTTTTCCTCATACGAAAATTCTCTTGAATAGAAACCCTTTTTCTTTAGAAAAGAAACAATCGCCTCGGACTCATCCTCATATTCATCGGACAAATCCTCAAATGCTCTTACCAAATCTTCTTTGGAAATACCTTTTTTGTACAGTTCATATTCCATTTGCTTCTTGCTTTTTCTGTTTTTGTAAGTATCTATATATAAAGACGCAAAATCATAATCATTAATGTATCCAAAACTTTTCACATACGAAACAGCATAATCTTCGATTTCTTTCGGATAATATCCGTCAGCAAGTTTCTTTCTAAGTTCCTTTTCCGTATATGGTTTAACTTTGAGCAAATTCATTGCCCTAAGGCACGCTCTCTTGGGGAGTACTTCCTTAAGAATCTCGTTGAGACATTCTTCTTTAATCGGATTTCCTTCCTTTATCCCATATGAAGAAAGTTCGCCTTTGTAAAGAACAAAGGCGAACGATTCACATTCAATAAGTACTCTTTTATTTGTTAATTCCTTAATCTGCAGTACTGTCATTATTTACACCGTCTATTCCGTAATAGGCTCTGACCTTGGCATCAATTTCCGCAAACAATTCGGGATTATCCTTCAAATACTGCTTGGTGTTCTCTCTGCCCTGGCCGATTTTATTGCCGTTATATGCATACCAGGCACCGGACTTATTGATAATATCAGCATCGGCAGCCAAATCAACCACATCGCCGACCGCTGAAATACCTTCACCGAAAATAATATCAAACTCTGCCTCTTTAAAGGGAGGTGCAATCTTATTCTTTACTACCTTAACACGTGTTCTGTTACCTATGGCTTCGCCACCGAGTTTTAATGTTTCAACACGTCTGACATCCATTCTGACAGATGAATAAAATTTTAACGCACGTCCGCCGGTTGTTGTTTCGGGGTTACCAAACATAATGCCGACCTTTTCACGAAGCTGATTAATGAACACAACAGAACAGTTTGACTTGGAAATAACCGCTGTCAATTTACGAAGTGCCTGTGACATCAAACGTGCCTGCAAGCCGACATGCGAATCTCCCATTTCACCATCGATTTCTGCTTTGGGAACGAGGGCTGCTACGGAATCGACAACTACTATATCCATCGCGCCGGATCTGACCATTGTCTCTGTGATTTCCAAAGCCTGCTCACCGTTATCCGGCTGGGAAATATATAAATTATCAACATCAACGCCTATATTCTTTGCATAAACGGGATCAAGCGCATGTTCTGCATCGATGAAGCCTGCAATTCCGCCTCTCTTTTGAACTTCGGCAATCATATGAAGTGTAACCGTGGTTTTACCGGAAGATTCCGGTCCGTATATCTCAATAATACGACCTTTGGGAATACCTCCCAAGCCCAAAGCGATATCCAGGCTTAATGAGCCTGTGGGAATTGTTTCAACATTCAGTGTATTGGCAGGATCTCCGAGTTTCATAACGGCGCCCTTACCGAACTGCTTTTCAATCTGACCTATTGCTGCATCCAATGCTTTGAGTTTTTCATCTTTTTCCATAAAATAATTCTCCTTTGATGGGAACATTTGTTCTGTTATTTAATAAGATAAAACAAATGTTCGATTTTGTCAACACTGTATTTGTAACTTATGGGATTAATATAGCGAATGTAAAGTACAAAAATGTTCTCTTTGATGAATTGTTTGAAACAATTTGTTTTCGATGCATAAAAACTAGCATATTAAAAATGCAACTTCAAGTATTGACTTTTGAAAATAGCCCTTACAAACGTAAGGGCTAAAAATCAAAGCGATTCGATTAATGACTTATCCAAATATCGCCACAATTTCAAATTGAGTTCATTCTGGGTAACCGGTTTAAATGAAGCATCCGTAAAGCCATAACCCATATACTCTTCCGCGGCGCCTTTGATGGCATTGGCCGTGAGAACGATGATTACACCGTTTCTGTTCGGATTCTTGGGATTTTCCTTTATCTTTTGCAGAGCTTCCACCCCGTCCATTTCAGGCATCAGATGATCCATAAATATAATGTCGTAGGTATCCTTTAGTGACATTTCAACAGCTTCTGCGCCGGAATGTGCTTCTTCAATATTGATAAGTGTTTCCTTAAGGAGTCCTCTAAACACTTTTATGTTCATTGCGTTATCATCAACGACCAGTATTTTGGCCTTGGGCGCCTTAACCATAGGCTTAATATCAATGCCGTCCGACTCTGAAGGCAATATTTTACCGCTTGCATCACCTATCGGAGTAGGGTCGCTCAGTGACTGCCTTAGTGAAAAACTAAACTGTGATCCCAGTCCGTAAACACTGTCCACCATCAGTTTTGAGCCCATCATGGTCAGCAGTTGAACCACAATATTAATACCAAGTCCCGATCCTTCAACATTGTGATTGTGTTTTTCATCAATTCTGGTGAACGTATCGTAAAGTTTGCCTATATCTTCATCTTTAATTCCGACGCCGGTATCCTTTACCACGAACTTAAGCATGCAGGAAGAACGTCCCTTTCCCTCAAGTGTGGCTTTCAACGTAACGGAACCGGTGTTGGTATACTTAATGGCATTGGTTAGCAGATTAGTGAGAATCTGTTTGATTCTCATGGCGTCACCAATAAGTCCGGAGGGAATGTTTTCGTCTATGTCAAAAATGAGTTTCAGATTCTTTTCACGTGCTCTGAAAGACAATAACGTGTATTCATCTTTAATAATATCTTCAAATCGATACTCTTCTTCTATCAAATCAAGCTTTCCGCTTTCAATCTTCGAAAAGTCCAGAATATCATTAATTATCCCAAGCAGATTGGTCGCAGCCTGTCTGGAATCCGACGCATATTCAACGATCTGCTCTTCGGTTGATTCTTTGGCAATCAATTCGCTCAGTCCCAATATGGTGTTCATGGGCGTTCTGATTTCATGAGACATTCTGGCCAGGAACGTCGATTTTGCTTTGTTTGCAATAACCGCCTGCTCCTTTGCTTCTTCAGCAAGTTTCTGTGCTGCTATGGCTTCCTGCTTGGCAGCCTGAGCCTCAATCGCTGCGGCTTCGGATGCAATCTTTGCTTTTTCGGCTTCATCCTTTAATGCTTCCGCAATATTTTTCTGATTTTCCGCTTCGTCCTTGGAAATCTGAAGCTGTTCCAGCGCCTCCATCAAGCTCCTGTAATCGGAAGTTTCCAAAGAAAGCTGTATGATAACAATAGCCAATGCGATTCCGAAGAGGCAGAATATATATCTTTCCTTGATGATGTATTCGATAACCATCGCACACAGCAAAAAGAAAACGAAGGAATATATTGCCATACGTTGGAATCTGGTAAATGCCTTGAAATTTCTAAAGGTAGTAATCAGAACCGACACCATAAAGAATGCCGGTATTACAAAAATCAGGAAATACAACGGTCCGTGAATTACTTCACCTTCGTCGCTTACCTTTATTAAGACACCCGTCAACAGGTTGATAACACCGACCATTATATAAAGGAACGATATTACCAGCGTAACAAAATCAAGGAATGTCTTTTTGTCATTCTCACGGGGCACATACGAACCGACATAATCATACAAAGCATATCCGTCTATGCCCAAAAACAGATACCACAGTGTTCGAAACAGCGAATTGACTATAGGGGAAATACTGATTCCGACATAGGCATATGAATAATTCAGAAGGAAGTCAAACAATCCGGCCAAAAAAGACCACAGTAACACTCTTCTGAACTTTTCGTTCGATCTGGAATTTGATGAAATATGATTACCGCCGACAGCAACAATGGCTATCAATATCATTCCGGCTATCAGAAAGGTAATCTTACTGAAATTGACCATATACTATTTTGTTTCCTTCATTACATCTTTATTTTTAACAATATAATCAATTAATGACAGTACTGTCAGAATTATAGCTATCCATAATACTATTGTTGTAACCAAGCTCAGCACTTCGATATTTAATATCAACAGAACAACGGCAGCCATCTGAAATACTGTCTTAAACTTGCCGAAATAGCTTGCTGCTATAACAACACCGTTATCCGAAGCTATCAATCTGAATCCGAGAATAGTAAATTCTCTGGCAATGATTATAATGACCATCCATGCCGGTATTCTCTGCAATTCAATAAGGCATATAAGTGCCGAACTGACTAAAAGCTTATCTGCCAGCGGGTCCATAAACTTTCCGAAATTGGTTACCAGATTATATTTTCTGGCTATTTTACCGTCGAGCATATCCGTAAACGAAGCTATAAGGAATATGGCCGTAGCAATATAATCGTTATACGGTATGGTCGGGACCATCAAAGCCACTATAAAAAACGGAATCAAAATTACACGTAATATCGTCAGTTTATTCGGTAAATTCATAAACATCTCCAATTAAATCATATTCGTTGGCATCGGTAATGACGGCCTTTATAAAGTCACCGCTAATAAGTTCCCTGTCGGATGAAACGAACAAGAATCCGTCAACATCCGGCGCATCCATATATGTTCTGCATACATAGACATCATCTCCGGGAATATAGCCTACAACTATGGCATCCATAACCGAGCCGATTTTCTTTTTCAATTTTTCAAAAACAATGCCCTGTTGCAGGCGCATTATTTCTTCTTTTCGCTTTTCTTTTACTTTTTCCGAAATCTGATCGGAATATGTCGCCGCAAAAGTACCCTCTTCCTGCGAATAAGTAAAAGCTCCCAATCTGTCAAAAGACGCCTTCTTTATTAAATCAAGCGTAGAACGATGGTCTTTATCGTTTTCACCAGGAAATCCTGTAATGAATGTGGTTCTTAAGCAAATATCGGGAATTGCGTTTCTTAATCTCTCAATCAAAGATAAAATCGAATCGGAGTCTGTTCGGCGTCCCATCCTTTTTAATACGGCATCGGACCCACTCTGAATCGGCATATCAATATAATTGAGAATCTTTTCTTCTTTGGCAATCAAATCTATCAGTTCATCCGTTATTTCTTCCGGATAGCAGTAAAGCAGTCTGATCCATTTGATTTTTTCAATCTTAATCAATTCTTTAAGAAGCGCCGGCAGCATATTTTCACCATACAAATCCGTTCCGTATATGGTGGTCTCCTGTGCTACCAGAATCAGTTCTTTTACACCTTTGTCCGCCAGAATATTTGCTTCCTTAACCAGTTCCTCTATGGGAATGCTCCTGTACGGCCCCCTGATTTTGGGAATAATACAGTAAGTACAATTTTTATTGCATCCTTCGGCAATCTTTAGATAATCAAAGTATCCCCCCGTAGTAATCACACGGTCATTGCCGCCCTTGGGCCTTTTATCCAAAGGAACAAAAGCATCTCGAGGTGTTCCTTCCAAGACGCTTTTAATTACTTCTCCGATTTGATCAATCGCATTGGTTCCTACCAACGCGTCTATCTCGGGAAGCTCGGTATGAATTTCTTTGGCATATCGCTCCGATAAGCACCCTGACGCTATTAAAACCTTAAGTCTTCCGGTTTCTTTTAATTGTCCCAATTCAATTATTGTATTGATGCTCTCTTCCTTTGCATCATTAATAAAAGAACAGGTATTTACGACAGCTATGTCAGCTTCTTCTTCATCAAGGGTTATTTCGTAGCCTTCCTTTGCAAGAATCGCCAACATAACCTCTGAATCGGAAAGATTCTTATCGCAGCCCAATGATACAAAAAGTATTTTCATTGTTACTGTTCGATTTCATCCTCTGAAAGGATCTTAATCTTTCCCTGATTAAGTTCTTCTACTGCAATGGACAAAGGCTTTTCATTATCCATTCCTTCAACCAAAGCATCTTCACCGTCAACTAACTGACGAGCTCTTTTTGAAGTAGCCATAACGATGGAATATCTGCTGTTTACAACAGGCTGTTCGCCGGGTTCTACTTCACTGTTTACTACTTTCATTAAGTCTGAATAAGATGGATGTAACATATTTTCCTCCTTTATTAAAGAATCTATTCGGAATAGACTCTTAATTCATCATGTATTCTATTAATAAATTCCTCATTACATTTGGGCGAATGATGTGATGCATCAATCAACATCGCAAGTTCGGTAACGCATCTGTCCAAATCATCATTAACCAGAACATAATCATATCTTTCAATAAATGATGACTCGTCAAAAGCACGACGCATTCTGTTTGCGATAGCTTCCTTTGATTCGGTTCCTCTCTTGGTCAAACGGTCCAAAAGAATCGAAGCCTCAGGCGGTGTTACGAAAACAAGAACAGCCTCGGGGAATCTCGATTTAACCTGCAAAGCACCCTGCATTTCAATTTCCAAAATGACATCCTTGCCTGATTTAATCATTTGATCAACATACTTACGCGGTGTACCGTAATAATTTCCGACATAATTGGCATATTCGATTAATTCACCGTTACTTATTGCCTGTTCGAATCTTTCTTTGGAAACGAAGAAATAATCCGTTCCTTCGACTTCATAATCACGTTTATCGCGGGTAGTCATCGATATCGAAAGTGCATAATTGGGACTCTTTTTAACAATTTCTTTTACTATTGTTCCTTTGCCGGCACCGGAAAACCCGGATACGACAATCAATACTCCTTTTTCTGCCATATTAACTCCTGCGTTTAAATACTATTCAATATTCTGTATCTGTTCTCTGACTTTTTCTATTTCAGTCTTTAAATTGATGGCATGATTCGATATGGCCAGATCATTACACTTTGATAACGTAGTGTTGGCTTCACGATTCATCTCCTGTGCCATGAAATCAAGCTTTCTTCCGATGGTTCCGCCTTCGATCAGATTGTCTTTCATCGTTTCGATATGGGAACGAAGTCGAACGAGTTCCTCATCGACACATACCTTGTCGGCATACAGTGTCACTTCCATCATGAGTCTGTTCTCATCAATATTGGTATCAGCAAGTAATTCGCGGACCTTGCCTTCAAGTCTCTGTCTGTATTCAAGAACCGTCTGGGGCGATCTTTCTTCGATAAACGAAACATCCTCGAGCATTCCGTCAAGTTTTGCAACCAAATCATTCTTCAGGTTCTCACCTTCCGTAATTCTGGTCTGAACAAAGCCTTCGGCAGCTCCCTGAATTGCTTTAAGCAATAAAGACCACAATGCCTCTTCATCTATATTCTGCTCTTCCATTTGGAAAACTTCGGGATAACGTGAAAGCGTAGACACCCGGACGTCATTATCCAGGTTAAAATCTTCAGCCATCTGGTTAAGATATTTGAAATAATCTTCGGCAACATCCTTGTTGTATTTAACACTTACATTCGATTCACTGAAGTCTTCGTATGTAATAAATACATCAACCTTGCCTCTGGAGATATAATTCTTTAATTCATTTCTGATTGCAGCCTCAAAAAAATTAAGTTTTTTGGGCATCTTCATGTTTACGTCAAGATATCTGTGATTTACGGATTTCATCTCGACGCTGATTTTACGATCGCCTTCCGAAACTTCGGCGCGACCGAAACCGGTCATACTCTTTATCATATTTTTCCCTTTCCGGAAGTCGTCCTAATCAACATATTTTCACGACTTCACATACAGAAGTTATTATATGGTATCAACCGATTTTTTGCAATCAAATTGGGGTTATATTATAATACGGAATTGATGTTACTATTCACAGTTGATATATAAACAATACTTGTATCGTCACGCTTGCGTGTAAGAGACAAGTATTGTTTATATATCAAACCTGCGAAGCAGGGACTCCACGGTATGAGCAATCCGCTTGCGAAGCAAGCTTTGAAGCTGCGTAGCAGCGATGATTGCGAATACGGAGTGGAGGACTGTGAATAGTAACAATTAATCAGAAAAAGACAGAGGTTTACCATGGCATTTGACGGTATCAGTGTATCAGCACTGACTAAAGAAATAAATGACAAAATAACAGACGGACGTATCAGCAAAATAGCACAGCCTGAAAGTGACGAGTTGTTGTTAACGATAAAGAGCCCTTCCGGAGCATACCGCTTGCTTATATCAGCCAACCCTTCTTTGCCGCTTGTATATTTTACTGACGAAAACAAGCAAAGTCCCATTACCGCTCCGTCCTTTTGCATGCTTCTTCGAAAGCACGTACTGAACGGAAAAATCATAAAGGTATATCAGCCTTCTTTGGAACGAATTATTAATATCGAAATAGAGCATTTTGATGAAATGGGCGATATCAAAACAAAGACTCTGGTTATCGAATTAATGGGCAAATATTCAAACATTATTTTTCTCGATGAAAATAATACCGTAATAGATTCCATTAAGCGAATCAGTTCTTCGGTCAGTTCTTTGCGTGAAGTATTGCCCGGGCGTGAATACTTTATTCCCGATTCGCTCAATAAAGCCAATCCCCTTGCGGAAAACCGCGAACACTTTATTGAAGCGATAAAGGCCGTCAAAATGCCGCTTTCAAAGGCTCTTTATTCTCTCTATACCGGTCTTTCACCCTTTTTTGCCACAAACCTTTTGTTGCAATGTGATATTGATGAGAATGTCGATACTCAATCCGATTTCGACATTGACGCTCTTTATTATTGCTTCAAAGAAAAAATGGACTGCATACTTAACGGCGAATTTGTGTATTCGCTATATTACGAGAATGCTGTTCCTTATGAATACAGTGCTCTTCCTTTAACCGGTTTTACCAAAGAGCAAACCGTACTTTACGAATCCATGTCAAAGCTTTTGTCGGATTACTATTCCGAAAAAGAACTTCAAAGCAGGATTCGTCAAAAATCCGTGGATTTGAGAAAAATTGTATCTACAATAATCGAACGTGATTCAAAGAAACTGGATATTTACGAAAAGCAGTTAAAAGACACCTTGAGTATGGAAAAGTTCAAAGTATACGGCGAACTAATCAATACCTACGGCTATAGCATTCCCGACGGATCCAAATCTTTGACTTGTCAGAATTACTATACCGGTGAAGACATAACCATTCCGTTAAACAGCGAAATACCTGTTCTTGATAACGCAAAACGATATTTTGAAAAATACGGGAAACTGAAAAGAACCAAAGAGGCCGTAAATAGTCTCAAAGAAGAAGTCAGTGCCGAACTCGAGCATCTGTACTCCATATCGAATTCTTTGGATATAGCAAAAAGCGATTCCGATTTGTCGCAAATCAAAGAAGAACTGGTTTTAAGCGGCTACGTAAAGAAAAAGAACGACTCCAAAAAGAAAAATACAAATATGGCGAAATCTCTTCCTTTGCATTATGTAACAAAGGATGGTTTTCATATTTACGTTGGCAAAAACAACCTTCAGAACGAATACATTACTTTCAAGCTTGCAAACGGAAACGATTGGTGGTTTCACGCCAAAAAAATACCCGGCAGCCACGTCATCGTTAAAACCGAAGGAAAAGCTCTGCCGGATACCGTATATGAAGATGCAGCACGTCTGGCTGCATTTTATTCCAAAGCCAAAGGCAATTCACGCATTGAAGTAGACTACGTTCAGAGAAAAGAAGTAAAACATCCTAATGGATCCAAACCGGGATTTGTCGTGTATTACACCAACTATTCCATGCTGATTGATTCAGACATCAGTCATCTTGAATTAGTAGAAGGTTGATTGTTACATCAATCTAATCTTCTTTGCTGCCTTTACGAGCATCGTTCCCTTCGGAACCGATAAAAGTTCGTCTTCGGATATGGCTTTCCACTTTATCGAAAGAACAAAGTATACCACTACTCCGACTATGACAGCAATCAATAATGCCAGTGAATTAATATTCGTCAATCTATATACTGCAAAATATGATAAAAACGTTGCTCCCCCCATTGCTACTGATGAAATAATCGGGCGGAGGAACGTTTTGTCGTATTCCTGCGAATACGAAACATATTTTCTAATGGATAAACCGTTTAAAATGCACAGAAGCAATGCATAAATAATCGTGGAAATTCCATAATAGTATAAGCTTCCTTCTGCAGGCATGAATCTAAGCATAACAACCATGATAACTGCATGTATTACTATCGCCAAGGCTGCATTGATTATCGGAGTATTCGCTCTGCCGACAGATTGCAGCACGGCCTGTGTCAATGTTGAAAGTCCGTAAAGGGCAACCGTAACAGCCAAAAGCATCAGCATATTCGAAGCCAAATCAAGCGACTCCTTCTGCGGGAATATAATTCTCATAATCGGCTTTGCCAAAACACCGATTCCGACAGATGCCGGAATTGAAATATACATGGTCACCTTGGTAGCTTTGGCTATAAGCGACTTGACTCCTACGTTATCATTTACCGCAACTGCCGAAGCAATTCTGGGAATCAGGGTTGTTGCCATTGCAGATGACAGGGCAATCGGAATATTGGCTATCTTCGTTGCTTTAGCCATGGCCGACAGATTAAACGCAACTGCCGCTTCCTCAAAGGAGCGCTTATCCATCATTACCACCTGATATATGGTTTTATCCAGGAAGTTGTTCAGATTATATGCAAATGTAGCAATAATAAACGGAGTTATTACCGAAAAGATTGTCTTAAATATGCTTGCATAAGAGTCAACAGTGACAGTCGTGTCACTTTCTATCTGCGCATCAATTTTCTTTTTGTTATAAAAGAAAATAATCAGCATAAAAATAAGTGCTGACAGCACTCCCGCACCTGTTCCTATGGTCGAGCCGGCAGCACCCATCGACGCAATATACGTCGTGCTTTCTCCCGCTGCGGCATTTACCAGAACATACGCCATGAGCACACTGATCCCGGCATTGAATATCTGCTCTACTATTTGCGATATGGATGTCGGAACCATGGTATGTCTGGCTTGGAAAAAGCCTCTGAACACACCGAGAATACCGCTCAGGAAAACTGTAGGCGCCAATATTTTAAGCGGTAAAACAGCGCTTTCCATTTTTACCAAAATACCTGCGCCAAAAAATACAAACAAAGAAGCCAAAAGGCCCACCACTACAACATAAATAAAGGAGCATAGAAATACCCTGTAAGCATTTTTGTACTCCTTTTTAGCCAACTTTCCGGCAATAACCTTGGAAAGCGCCGAAGGAATCGAATATGACGAAATTAACAGTACAATGCTGTATGCCGCATATGCGCTGTCGTAGTATCCGAATCCTTCATCTTTAATTATATGAACCAGTGGTGTGTTATACAGCAGTCCGATAATTCTGACAAAAATACCCGCAGCAGCGAGAATGGTTGCCTGGACTACCATATTATTCTTCGCTTGTTTAGACATTACTCTGCTTTAGTTCCGCACTTCATACAAAATGCATTTTCTGCCGGAACGATTTCTCCACAATTGGGGCAGACCTTTCCGCCGTTTGCCATTGCTTCTTTTACTTTGCTCTCTTCAAAAGACTGTGCTGCCGAATCTATCTGAGACTGCTTAAATGCCTTGACATCGGCAGCTGCCTGAGCAGCCTGTGCCTGTGCATCTTCAATAGCCTTGTTTTTATCCTGTATATTTTTAATTTCAGACATTAGCTGGCGTATCTGAACCAGATATTCCTGGTATTCACATTCCGTATCCGTAATTTTATCTGAAAAATATTTCTGTCCGAGTGCCAGATATACTTCCCTTATTTTTTCCTCCAATTTGGAAATCTGAGAGTTGTTGGATGTAATATCCACCATATCCTTTGTCTTCTGAGAAATATTTCTCCCGAAGCCGCTCAAATCATCCATAAATCCCATAATACTTTCCTCCTTAATAAATCAATATATTTATTATATCATTTTCAGTTGAACGATGCACCATTTTGGGTGGGTCTTTCAGGT
>JAZUFW010000011.1:0-36361 GCA_045640905.1 Lachnospiraceae bacterium | reverse complement strand
CTAGTTCTCACTAGCTTTTCCTTCGATTTACATCTTAAGGTTCGTTTTGTTCTTCTGAATTTTCCGTTATGATCAAGAACTAATATCACAACTTTTTTGGAATCTTCAGGGTTGCATTGCTGTTCGATTTTCAAGGTTCTTAAATTGTGTCTTCTAAAGACGCAACTCCGTTATAGTATCACTTGGTTTCATCTTCGTCAAGACATTTTTTAAAGTTTTTTTGGAAAATTTTCTTTCATATAATGAAGGAATATTATTACGAAAAAACTCCACCGTATTTTGCGCGGTGGAGTTTCATTATAGCATTCAAAAATTTGCCTTGTCAATACGATAAAGAAAAAAAGAAAGCCCCGGGACCGTTAAAAACAGTTCCGGGACCTTATACGCAGGGGGTGGGATTCGAACCCACGTGCCGTTGCCGACAAACGGTTTTCAAGACCGCCTCGTTATGACCTCTTCGATACCCCTGCTTATGCATTATGAAGTATTCTTCAAGACGCAATCGTTATTGTATCAAAACACTATATTCATGTCAACACATATTTTTAAAAAAACATTCCGGCTATTATTTTGACCAAAAATGCGCATATCCAGGCCAGTGCGCACTGGAAAACAACCACGCCGAGAGCCCACTTTCTGCCAAGTTCTCTTCGTATGGACGCAATTGCGGCTATACATGGCGTATATAGTAAGCAGAATACCAAAAGTGCAAGCCCGGCAGAAGGAGTAAGTCCCATCGTCAAAGCCGAAGCATCTCCAACCAAAATCGTAAGTGTCGAAACCACGCTCTCTTTTGCAATAAATCCCGTGATGAGTGATGTGGCAACCTGCCATGATCCGAATCCCAACGGTGTGAATAAAGGAGCTATCAAGCCGGCTATTGCCGCAAGAATACTTTTTGACGAATCCGTAACCATACTTAGGCTCAAATCAAACGTCTGCAGGAACCAGATTACTATGGTTGCCAGGAAAATAACCGTAAAGGCCTTCTGAAGAAAGTCCTTTGCCTTTTCCCATAAAAGCATTCCTACGTTCTTAAGTCCGGGCATACGATAATTCGGAAGCTCCATTACAAAAGGAACAGCCTCACCTTTAAACTTCGTACTCTTTGAAACCAAAGCCGTGACTATGCCCATCAAAATTCCGAAAACATACAGACCTATCATTATTAATCCGCTGTATTTAGGGAAAAACGCTTCCGCAAAAAAGCCGTATATCGGAAGTTTGGCTGTACAGCTCATAAAGGGGATTAGCAAGATGGTCATCTTTCTGTCTCGTTCCGAAGGCAACGTGCGCGAAGACATAACTCCGGGAACAGAGCATCCGAAGCCTATCAACATCGGTACTATACTTCGTCCCGACAGGCCTATCTTTCTCAAGAGTTTATCCATCACAAACGCAACACGGGCCATGTATCCGGTATCTTCAAGCAATGAAAGGAACAGGAACAGTATCACTATAATCGGAAGAAAACTCAATACCGAACCTACTCCGTTAAAAATGCCGTCAATAACCAGCGAATGAATAACATCGTTGACATGAATCCGGTCAAAAAACGCATCCAACGATATCGTTGCTTTTGATATCAGTCCGCTAAGAAGGGATTGCAGGTATGCTCCTATTACATTAAATGTCAGGAAAAATACCAATCCCATTATTCCGATAAAGCACGGTATGGCCGTATATTTTCCGGTCAATACCTTGTCTATTTTACGACTTCGTTCACGCTCTTTGCTTTCATGCGGCTTTACAACGCATTGGGATACCAGCTTTTTAATAAACGAAAAACGCATGTCGGCTATTGCCGCCGCACGGTCCATTCCTCGTTCTTCTTCCATTTGAACAATAATGTGGCGAACCATCTCCTGTTCATTCTCCGAAAGAGATAAAGCATTCAGCACACCCTCGTCACCTTCAATCAGTTTGGTAGCCGCAAAACGTTCCGGTATTCCCGCACTTATTGCGTGGTCTTTGATAAGGTGCATTATTCCGTGCAAAGCTCTGTGAACGGCACCTTCCGGTCCATCCTCCGGACAAAAATCCATTCTTCCGGGTTTTTCCTGATATTTTGCTATATGAAGTGCATGAGAAATTAATTCATCGATACCTTCATTTTTTGCTGCCGAGATAGGAACGACCGGTATTCCCAGCATTTCTTCCATATTGTTAATCAGAATAGCGCCTCCGTTGCCGCGCAATTCATCCATCATGTTTATTGCCAATACAATAGGAACGTTCAATTCCATAAGTTGCATGGTCAAATACAGATTACGTTCTATGTTTGTAGCATCGACTATATTAATAATGCCTGTAGGTTTTTCTTCAAGAATAAATTTTCTGGATACAATTTCTTCACTGGTATACGGAGATAGAGAATATATTCCCGGCAAATCAACCACTTCCGTATTGGGATAATTAACAATCGAGCCGCTCTTTCTGTCGACCGTCACTCCCGGGAAATTACCCACATGCTGATTAGAACCGGTTAATTGATTAAACAACGTCGTCTTTCCGCAGTTTTGATTACCAGCCAGCGCAAATGTAAGTTTCGTTCCGGCCGGCAGAGGATTTTCTTCTGCCTTAACATGATATTTGCCGCCTTCACCCAATCCGGGGTGAGCCTTCTTCGCCGGGCGATTTATTCCTTCGTCCCGGGGATTGTCGTTTTGTGGTGAAATCTTTTCTATTTCGATGTTCTTTCCGTCATCAAGTCTCAGCGTCAATTCATATCCATGAATTCTCAATTCCATCGGATCGCCCATAGGCGCAAACTTTATCAGTTTAACCTCGGCATCCGGGATAACGCCCATATCCAAAAAGTGTTGTCTCAACGCACCTTCTCCGCCGACAAAACGGATAATGGCATGTTCACCTTCTTTTAATTCATTAAGTGTCATATTTTTTCATCCTTTTGAGTTAGTCTATGCTAACCACAGTTAGTATAGACTAATCGTCTGAAAAATGCAATACGTAAAAAAAGGTAAAGGAGTAGGCTATTGCCTACTCCTTCATCAGTCTATCTGATATAAATAATTCATATCATATGTACGTACATATAACATTCCGTCTTTATAAATCAAATAATCCGGGCCTGTCTTCACAGGATAAGTATCCATAATTTCACCTGTAAATCTGTTAATTCCGTATACGTAATCAGGTTCATCAGTAAATCCGTAGCCCGTAAAGATAGTATCATCCACTATGGCAAAGCAGTCTGCATTCGCGGTCAACGGTTCCGACAGCCAGAGCAATTCAAAATCGTCCATGGCCAGAGCGGCAATATATGCCGTAGTAGGCGCCGATGCGGAATATGTATTGTGCGAAATCTCTACATACAAAACATCTCCCACTATCTGTGCATATCTAATTCCTTCTTCGACAAAGGGCCAGTCGGGATCAAGGGCTTCGGGATTAACGTAATTGGAAATATCCACTTCGGCATAATCAACAAAGCCATCGGGAGTGATTTCATATATTTCCAATGTTCTGTACGGATAGTCTCCCTCCAGTTCAATAAGATACGTGCCGTCCACACTCAAAATATCATTGCATTCATCAAGAGGGCGAGACAGAACGTTATCTTCAAACCACTCATAGTCATCGGTAATATCGTTTGGAGTCTGCTCGATCACGGTTAACGAGTGGAAAATACCGTACTCTTCTCCTTCAATAATGCGGTCAGGATTGATAAATCGTTCCCAATCGGGATTGAAAATCTTGTAGGAGTAAAGTTCATCATCACCGTCTCCCGTACCGTCTCCATATTCCTCTCCGTATAATTCCAGTCTGAATTCCTCTTTTGCCTTATAGATTTCATTCGAGATTCTCTCCATGGGCAAAGCTGCCATCAGAGCACTCCGCATTTCCCAATATTCGTCGTTCTTAACCATGTAGCCGCCGACAGATTTCAAAAGCTGATCATTTTTGTCATAAAGTTGAAAATATGTAGAGTCTCCGTCACACGTTTCCATATCCTCTTCTATCTTCATCTTATAGAGTCTTTTCAGGTTGACGGCTTTCTGAGCCTCTTCATACTCATATGAAAACAGTTCGCAGGAATCTATTATTTCATTATTAAACTCGGTTTCAACGTGCGCGTCGGTATATACGTACACCACAGCGCCCATGCAATCTGCAGCGTCTCCGTAGCCGGCGCCGCCGTAGGTAAAGGATATAAGAATATTATCGCTGAATTCGACAGGATCCTCTTTTTCCTTTTCTTTCTTATCTTTCTTATCTTTTTTCTTTTCCTTTTTATCCGAATCGTCTTTCTTAGTTTCGGCCTTATCTTCCTCTTTCAATTTCTGGCATCCGGTAAACATCATTGAAAGGCAAAGCATAACGAGAATAATGCTTAAAAACTTTTTCATAACAAAGCCTCCTTTACAAGTAATATATCCGAAGGTGTAGTCACTTTAACATTTTCATATGATCCCATAACCAGTTTTACCGGCGTTTTCTTAAAAAGCTCCATAATCATGGAATCATCGGTAATATTTATATTTGCATCTGCCAAAGTTTTTTCGTTACCAAGCACATAGTCATACGCTTCTTTTATCAAACCATATCTGAAAACCTGAGGCGTTTGAATATTCCATAAAAGGTTTCTATCCGGTGTGGATGATACAAAGCCTACCGTATTGACTATCTTTATGGTGTCCTTACTCGGAACTCCTATGACTGCAGTGTCATATTTTTGTACAGCATCGGCTGCTCGTTGCAAAATATCCTGCGTAATGCACGGTCTGGCTCCGTCATGAATATAAACATAGTCACACTCATTAATCGCACAAAGTGCATTGTATACGGAATGATATCTTTCTTTTCCGCCCTCGACAATTTTCGACACCTTTTTAAATCCGAATTTGTCAACGATACATTTCTGTACGTATTCCATATCCTCTTTCGATGTAACCAAAATAATGTCATCTATAAAGCTTTCTTCAAAAGTTTTTAAAGAATAGTAAATAAGCGGTTTACCGTTTATCTCCATATATTGCTTTTTCACATCGGATCCCATCCTTTTTCCGGAACCCGCAGCCAAAACAACAGCCGTGTTTTTCATTAAATTCTCTCTCCGAGTTTTAAAGCGGGCACTGCGTTCAAATCATATCCGTGTCTGCGCCCCTTTATGAAATCGTAATAACCTGCCGCGCCTATCATTGCGGCATTATCGGTACAAAAGACCGGTGATGGATGGAAAAATTCAATTCCGTTCTCCGCACACCTTTTTTCAAAGGCACTTCTTAGCGAAGAGTTTGATGCGACTCCGCCTGCTATGGCAAACTTCTTTAGTCCGTATTTGGTAACAGCGTCCATTGAATGATCTACCAAAACATCTATAACCGCTTTTTGGAACGAAGCGGCGACATCGGGAACCACTATTTGTTCCCCCTTCATTTCACAATGATTGAGATAATTCAATACCGCAGATTTTAATCCGCTGAAGCTGAAATCGTATTCTCCGTCCTCAACCTTGGCTCTCGGGAAATGTATGGCTTCCGGATTTCCTTCCTTGGACACCTTGTCAATTTTAGGTCCTCCGGGATATCCCAAACCGATAGCACGGGCCACTTTGTCGAAAGCTTCTCCCGCAGCGTCATCTCTTGTTCGACCCAATATTTCATATTCACCGTAATCCTTTACCACCACCAGGTGCGAATGTCCTCCGGATACCACGAGGCAGATAAAGGGCGGTTCCAAATTTTTATTTTCAATATAATTGGCGCTTATGTGGCCTTCAATGTGATGAACGCCCACCAGCGGTATGTCTTTTGCAAACGCCAAAGATTTGGCGTAAGAAACGCCTACCAGCAAAGCACCTACCAATCCGGGGCCGTATGTAACCGCTATGGCATCCACATCCGAAAGCGAACAATTACTTTCCGAAAGAGCCCTCGTAACGACCGAATTGATTTTCTCCACATGCTTTCTAGATGCAATTTCGGGAACAACGCCGCCGTATTCCGTATGCAAAGCTATCTGTGAATATATTATGTTTGACAACACTTCTCGTCCGTTTTTTACAACTGCTGCCGCAGTTTCATCGCAGGAGCTTTCTATTGCCAATATCTTAATGTCTTTTTCCATTTTTCTGTCCGGTTTATTCTTCGGTGGGTGTTAATGCCCAGCCATAAATTTTCCAGTGTCCGGAATCATCCTTTCTGAGAATGAATGTTTCTTTCGTTAAAGAAATATTTTTACCCTGCTTTAAAGTAAACGTAAGATACAGTCTGGCCCATTGATACCCATCCTGATCAAAGTAATCTACATCGGTGCTGGAACTGGTTGAATAGCTGGAAACATATGTCCCGTTACTCTTAAAATTACTAACCTCGTCTTTAAGGTTACGCAAATAAGTACTGTGTTCCGTATTCGATGCCAACTCCTCATCATACAATTCCAGTATCTTGTCTGCCAAGGCATCAAACTCGCTGTCATTATACTGTTCCATATAAAACGCAACGGTAATATCGGCATATGCCTTAATAACCTCCTTGGGGGTCGGAGGATAGTCTCTGTCAAAGTTTTTGAGCAAAAGATTAGACACTGTCGACACCTGGGTGGCAGTTTCTTCTTTAATTGTTTTGTTTCTGACATTGGATATGTAATAGTAGTAGCCCAAAATCAGCAGGGCCATACAAGCTACTATCACAATAACCCTAATTCTCTTTTTCACTGACTTCCTCGTCTTCAAATGAAAGTTCTATGGAGCAACCGTCCTTGCATACCTGTGCAGGCGGAAAAATGCTTTTTGCCAAATGTTCGTAGTCTGAAGGCTTACTCAAAGAAGGAGAATAATGAGTCAGCCATAATCTCTTTACATTGCTTTCTTTGGCTATGGATGCGGCTTCCAAAAAGGTCATATGTTTTTTATCCTTGGCCTTCTTATACATTTCCGGATCGCCGTACATACCTTCGCAGATAAATAGATCCGCATCTTTGGCGTGTTCCGTAATGTTCTCAACAGGTCTGGTGTCCGTGCAATACGTAACCTTAAGTCCTTTTCTCTCACTTCCCATAACCATATCCGGAGTATAGGTCTTTCCTCCGACTTTAACGGTTTCACCCTTTTGAAGCTTATTCCAATATTTAACCTCGAGTCCGAGTTCTTTAGCCTTTTCCACATTAAAGCGGCCGGCTCTCTTTACCTCAATATTATATCCGTAGCATGTCACATTATGATTAACTTTGAATGCCACTATACTGAAATCATCGAATTCAATGACATGTTCTTTTTCGCTAAGTTCCAGACAATCAACCGCAAACGGAAGTTCCGGAGCAATTATCCTCAATGAAGCTACGACATGAGCAAGCCCCTTGGGTCCTATCAAAAGAACAGGTTCCTTTCTGTCCGCGTTACCCATGCTGAGCAAAAATCCGGGAAGTCCGGATATATGATCCGCATGAAAATGCGTAAAACAAATCACGTCTATCGGATTCGGTGACCAGCCTTTTTTGTGCATGGCTATCTGTGTGCCTTCTCCGCAATCTATCAATATGCTTTTTCCGTTATAGCGGGCCATCATGGATGTCAAAAACCTATAAGGTAAAGGCATCATTCCGCCTGTGCCCAGCAAACATATATCAAGCATTTAATCTTCTCCACATTATCAAAGCGTCTTCACGAGGCTTTTCATAAAAAATCGGGCGAACTCCCTCGCCTTTGAATCCGTATTTTTCGTACAAAGCAATAGCGGCTTTGTTCGAGGTTCTAACTTCCAACGTAATATCACTGATGCCCAGATTGTCACATTCTTCCAGGGCTCTTTGCATTAGCATCGAAGCAATATTCTGTCTCCTAAAATCCGGGTGTGTAGCAACATTCGATATTTCGCCTTCTCCCGCTACGTCTCTGAGTCCGATAATTCCGACAATAGTGTCATTTTTTACCGCTACAAAATAGTGCGCATATGTGCGCTCTATCATTTCCAAAAAGTCATCCGCTTTCCAGGGCATGGAAAAAACCATGCTTTCCAGTTCGGACGCTCTTTCGGCATCTTCATTTGTCATCGGCCTAATAATTAGAGCCTTTGTTTCTGATTCCTTCATTTCTCTCACGTTCTGCCTGCGACAGGCGCAAATATGTCGGTGCATGTTCATCGCAGGATACGGTTTCCCCGCGACGAAGTTTCTGCATGGCAAGCGGCATAAAGGCAGCCGCTCTTTGTCTGTTAAATCCGCAGGGCGCAAAAAAGATTTCGTTCTTATTCATTTTCGCATCAATGACCGATTTGAAAACGGGAATTCCGTCTCCCAAAAAGCATATCTTTTTCCCGGATTCCGAAGCAACGGATTTGACCTTTTCAAGCATATCCTCAGCCGACAGTGCGCACTGTTCGATATGGGTTATCAAAGTAAATGCATCGCCTTCATATTCAAACGAATACAGTCCGGAATAAACCTGTCCTCTTCTGGCATCCATCATCGGGCAAATCAGCATATCGCTTCCGAGCATATTCATGGACAATCCTTCAAGTGTCCCTATTTCAATTATGGGAATATCAAGTGCCCCCGCCAAGCCTTTGGCCGTGGCCGAGCCTATTCGAAGTCCCGTAAACGAGCCCGGTCCTTTGGCAATTGCAACGGCATCTACCGTTGTCAAATCCAATTCAACCATTTTCTTTATCTCATCAAGCATCGGGAGCAATGTCTGCGAGTGAGTCTTTTTATACTGAATATCATATTCCGCTATTAAATTGTCATCCTCAGCCAGAGCTACCGTTGCCGTCAGTCCCGAACTGTCAATTGCGATTATCTTCATGTTCCGTTACTTTGATTAATCTGTAATCAAATCCCTTTGACAAATCTTTTAATATTTCAATCTGCGTATATTTATCCGGCAAAATTTCCTCAATCAGGTTAGCCCATTCGATTAATGATACGCCGTCCGAATACACATATTCATCGAAACCTATTTCATCCATTTCGGAAACATCGCCGATTCTGTATACATCAAAATGATACAGCGGCAACCTTCCTTCATCATAAATCTGCAAAATGGTAAAAGTCGGAGAGTTGACATTGTCCGAAATTCCCAGTCCCTTTGCAAACCCCTGAGTAAATACCGTTTTTCCGACACCCAGGTCACCGATTAGCGTAAACACGCTTTGAGGTGTGACACTGCTGCCCAGTTTGTATCCGTATTCAAAAGTCTCCTCCGCACCGAAGGATTCAAATTCTTCTATTAATCTATCCACGAATCTTTACCTTTGAAGGGGCCATATGAGTGCTGATTGCTTCAATCAGTAATGCCCTCTTGTCCTCCAAATCTTTCTTGGGGAAAATGGATGCATTCACTTTTGACGTATAGATTACTATACTGCTGAAAGTCGAAATAGCTTTAACCATGTCCTCCCACTTTTGGCTTTCCGATACCTCTCCCTGCGAAATCGTCACGCCTTCATCATTAAAGGTATAAAGGAGCGGCTCTTTAAATGCCGGGGTATTAAGATATTGACTGCGCGAACGCAAAAACAATGTAACGGGAAGATAACAAAGAACCACCACCCCGAAAATCAGGTACAGGAATCCAAACCCTTTGGCAAAACAAATGATTAAAAAGAGTCCCGCAACAGTTCCCAATATTCCCGAAAATGATGTATATGTGTGATGCATCATATAATCAAACAGCACATTCGGTGTTATCTTAACCTCTATTTTTAATTCCATAAAAAACCTCTATTTATTAATTTTCATTGTCAATGAAATACGCTTTTTATTTGTATCCACCCCAAGCACCATTACATCAACTATGTCACCTACGGAAACAGCTTCAAGGGGATGCTTTATATATTTATCCGACATCTGTGATATGTGAACGAGTCCGTCCTGATGGACACCGATATCTACAAAAGCTCCGAAATCAATAACATTTCTGACAGTTCCTTTAAGGATCATTCCTTCCTTCAGGTCCTTCATGTCAAGTACGTCGCTTCGAAGAATCGGAAGTGGCATGCTTTCTCTGATATCACGACTCGGTTTTTTCAATTCCCGAATAATATCTTCCAACGTTATTTCTCCGACATTCAGTTCTTTGGCTGCCTTTTTAACGTCGGTAATATTCATATTCTTGACTTTTTGAGCTATATCATAGCTCTCGGGATGAACCGAAGTATTATCGAGCGGATTGTCACCGTCGAGAATGCGAAGGAATCCGGCACACTGTTCAAAAGCTTTAGGTCCCAAACGCGGAACCTTCATAAGCGCCGCTCTGTTTTTAAACTTGCCGTTCTTTTCCCTGTATTCCACTATGCTTTTGGCAATCGGCAGTGAAATACCCGAAATATATGATAAAAGAGAATACGATGCTGTATTTAAATCAACTCCGACCTTATTTACCACATCTTCGACAACACCCGTCAGCGTCTCATCAAGTTTCTTTTGATTCATATCATGTTGGTATTGTCCGACTCCGATAGCCTTCGGGTCGATCTTTACCAATTCGGCCAAAGGATCCTGTAATCTTCTGGCTATGGATGCCGCCGATCTTTGCCCTACATCAAAATTCGGGAACTCCTCAGTAGCCAATTTGCTCGCAGAATAAACCGAAGCACCTGCTTCGTTTACTATTACATATTCAAGTTTTCTGTTAAGTTCCTTAATCAGTTCGACAATAACCTGTTCGGATTCGCGACTCGCCGTTCCGTTACCCAAGCTAATCAGCGAAACATCATACTTTTCTATCAGTTTCTTTAATTCGGCCTTTGCCTCGGTTACTTTATTCTGAGGTGCCGTAGGAAAGATAACTTTTGTATCAAGCACTTTTCCGGTCGGATCAACTACTGCCAGTTTACATCCTGTTCTGAAAGCAGGGTCCCAACCCAATACTGTTTTCCCGGTAATAGGCGGTTGCAAAAGCAACTGATTTAAGTTTTTGCCGAATACATCAATTGCACCGTCCTCGGCAAACTCTGTAAGTTCATTCCTGATTTCACGTTCTATAGCCGGGAAAATCAGTCTGTCATATGCATCTTTTACAGCCTCTTCGAGGCATTTATTTGTATATTTATTGTCCTTGGTTATTACGTTCTTACATAGATACGTCAAATTTCTCTCATCGGGAGCTTTGATTTTTACCGAAAGAACCTTTTCATCTTCTCCCCTGTTGATGGCCAAAATTCTGTGGCCGGCAACCTTTTTCAAAGGCTCCTCAAAATCATAGTACATCTCATATACGGACTCTTTTTCGGCATCCTTGGCCTTTGTAATCAAAAAGCCTTCATCAAGAGTGGCCTTACGTATATAGGTTCTGTAATCCGCCTCGTCCGAAACAGCTTCTGCAATAATATCCTGTGCTCCCTGTACGGCCTCTTCAACATTCATGACACCCTTGTCAGGATTGACATACTTTTCGGCTACGGACAAAATATCTTCTTTGACTTCTTGCATGCGAATAAGCACTGCCAAGCCTTCCAGGCCCTTTTCCTTTGCCACGGAAGCTCTGGTTTTCCTCTTGGGGCGATACGGTCTGTACAGATCGTCAACCATCACCTGGGTTTGCGCATTTATGATCTTCTCTTTTAACTCTTCTGTCAGCATCCCCTGTTCTTCAATAGAGGACAGCACCTGCTCTTTCTTTTCTTCAAGCGCTCTTAAATACAGCAATCTTTCGTACAGATTTCTAAGGACCTCGTCATTTAACGAGCCCGTTGCTTCTTTTCTGTATCTGGCGATAAAAGGAATGGTATTCCCTTCATCAATAAGCTTTACTGCCGCATCTATCTGATTCTTTCCGACATTCAGTTCTTCCGAAAGTACCTTGTTAATATCCATCAGTTTTCCTCACTCTTATTTTTGACCAAATCCAAATAGAAATTGGCCATGGTCGTCCTCATATAAGGAATCGCCCAGGCAAGTCCCGTATAGAATGTGAATAATCCGAGGACGTACCAGGGAATGAATGAAAGCATGATGTAAATATATTTGCCCCAGTTTCCCTTAATCAGTTTGAAGCTCTTTTTGAAAGTTTCCTTGACACTCAGATTCGGATAATCCAATGCTGTAAACAGCGTCTGGCTGAACAAAACATTTACCACTATAAGCACGATAATATAAAGGAAAAACACCAGCAAATAAAGAAGCATAACCGGCATCAGTTTTTCCGACATTGCTTCGACTTCATCTATCTGTCCGCTGTATATCATCTGCATCATGCTGTTCATATCCGGCATAAGTGCAAGCATGGTTTTGGTCATGAGAAAATACGGTACCTGGGCAACAGTAGTGATAACAATGGGTATCACCTTAAGTGCCAATACCTTTGCAGTATCATTCTTAAATCCATAGAACAGGTCGGTAACGGCTATATCATCTCCTGTAGCCACTTTCAAAAACAGGAAATCGGAGCCGTACGCAAGAATACCTCCGTACAGACTGATAACAATGTCGAGAAGGAATGATAAAGCAAGCCATAACGGTGTGTCTATGGGGAAATACGTAGACGCATATATTACCGGCAGATAAACCAGCATATGCACTAAGAAGGCACCGATAACGGTGCCCAATTTTCCAAACAATTGATCTTTAGCCGCTCTTTTAAGTTCGGCTGATGTAGCGTAACGTTTCATATAACTCCCTGCTATACCGCAGCATCGAAATTGGCACCCACAAAAGCCTGTCTCTGTGCCTGTTTCTGTGCCTGCGAATAGCGATCATCTTTATATTGAATCTTGGTAGTGGTTGTTCCTCCGGCGCAATAAACTCTGCCGCACTCCGGGCAAACAGCCATTTTTAATTTGACGGAAGCCTGCAATACTCTACCGTTGTCTTTGCTCGCCTTTTCATAGGCATTGGCAACGTGCTCCTGTTCATGAGCCATGGCTTTTACAGCAGAAGTTTCAGGTGAAATATGAGTAGGTGCCTGAAAAGAAACATCGCCCTCATCAGAGCCATCCTGGTATTTACGATTCTTACAGGTCTCACATTCTGCAGGAGAAGACTTTTTACCGGGTTGAACCTCAGTCGATGCGCCGGGGTTTACTATCGGTTTCGAAGGTTCGGTCTTTTCATTCCCAACCTGCGAAGTCGCAAACGGATTATATTGAATTAAACCCATATCGTCTATGCGCATTTCGTCTCCTATCATCTGATTACACTGCACCTGAGTATAGTTAATTGTATAATAACATTTTCCGCAATAAAATACAAGGGTTGCGCAACATGCTCAACCCTTGCCAAATTAATCCTACTGTTCTCTTTTGGAATCGTTTATCCATTTCAAATATTCATTGATAAACATATCAATATCGCCGTCCAAAACCGCATCCGCGTTGGCAGTCTCCGCATTGGTTCTTAAATCCTTTACCAACTTATACGGCTGCAGAAAATAGCTCCTTATCTGGTTTCCCCAAGCGATATCTTTAACCTCACCTCGAATATCACTCAGTTTCTCGGCATTTGCTTCCTGCTTAAGCAGCAAAAGTTTTGCCTTCAGCATCTGCATGGCCTTGTTTTTATTCTGAAGCTGGCTTCTTTCATTCTGGCACTGCACGACAATCCCCGTCGGCAGGTGAGTAATTCTGATGGCCGAAGAAGTTTTATTAATATGCTGACCTCCCGCTCCGGAGCTTCGATATGTATCAACTCTCAAATCATCTTCATTAATGTCAATATCAATATCTTCTTCGATATCCGGCATAACATCCAGCGAAACAAATGATGTCTGACGCTTTCCCTGCGCATTGAAAGGAGAAATTCTGACCAATCTGTGGACGCCTTTCTCACTCTTTAAGTAACCGTAGGCATTCAGCCCGTTAATCTGGAAAGTAATTGACTTGATACCGGCTTCATCGCCATCCAAAAAGTCGAGGACTTCCAACGAATATCCCTTGTTCTCAGCCCACTTCGAATACATTCGATATAGCATCGAAGCCCAGTCACAGCTTTCCGTTCCTCCCGCTCCGGCGTTCAATTTCAAAATTGCATTATCCGAATCATATTCGCCGGAAAGAAGTGTTCCGATTCTGATTTTTTCCATGGTCTGCTTGAAGTCATCAAATTCGCTGACAACATCCTCTGATAAAGAATCATCCTCGTATGCCATTGCAATCAAGGTCTCTATGTCCTCAAACTGGCTTTCAAGTCCATCCATGGTCTTAACCTGGCTCTCCAAATCCTTCAGTTCCTTCATTTTCTTGTTCGAAACATCAGGATTGTCCCAAAAGTTGGGAGCTTCCATTTCCATCTGAAGTTCTTCAATCTTTTGCTTTTTATAGTCAAGGTTTAAAGAGCCCCGAAGTTCGATAAGGGGCTCTTTATAGTTCATTAATTCTGTTTTTAAATTATCAAGAATAACCAATGTAAATACCTGTCTTAGAAACTATTTTCTACCGCAGCACTGCTTATATTTCTTTCCCGAACCGCACGGACACTGATCATTGGGATATACCTTTGCTTCAATACGTTTGGTAGGTGCTTTGGCTATCGAATCGTCCTTGTTAGTTCCCGTTACCTTAGCAACCTGCTCACGTTCAACTTTTTGTTCAACATGAACATGGAACAAAATCTTAACAGTCTCTTCTTTGATGTTCTGAGTCATTTCATCAAACATCTCGTAGCCGGACATCTTGTATTCAACAAGCGGATCTCTCTGACCGTAAGCCTGCAAAGAAACGCCCTGACGAAGCTGATCCATATCGTCAATATGATCCATCCATTTGCGGTCTATGGCCTTTAACAAAACGACACGTTCAACTTCTCTGATAGCCTCAGCTTCAGGGAATTCAGCCTCCTTGGCCTCATATAATTTAACAGCTTCTTCTTTGAGTTGCTGTTTAAGAGCATTCTTTTTATGAGTATCAATTCTTTCTTTTGTAACAGGACTGAGCGGGATGCTCGGTAACAGTACTGAATTGAGTTCTTCCAAATTCCAGTCGTCGTACGGCGTATCGTCACCGATAACCATGTCGACAGAATTGTCAACCGTATCCGTAATCATCTTGTAAATCGGATCACGCATACTCTCGCCGTCAAGAACTCGACGACGTTCATCATATATGATTTCTCTTTGCTCATTCATAACCTGATCGTATTCGAGGAGGTTCTTTCTGATTCCAAAGTTATTCGATTCAATCTTCTTTTGAGCTGTTTCGATGGCTCTGGACAACGCTTTGTGCTCAATCTCCTGGTTTTCGGGAATTCCGAGTGCCGTAAACATCTTAATCATCGTATCGGATCCGAACAATCTCATCAGATCGTCTTCCAAAGATATATAGAATTTCGATTCACCGGGATCTCCCTGTCGACCTGCACGACCTCTCAACTGGTTATCAATACGACGCGACTCATGTCTTTCAGTACCGATAATCTTTAAGCCTCCTGCAGCAAGTGATTCATCATCAAGCTTAATATCGGTACCACGTCCTGCCATGTTGGTCGCGATGGTAACCGAGCCGTGAACACCGGCATCCGCTACGATTTCAGCTTCCATCTCATGGAACTTTGCATTCAATACTTTATGTGCAATGCCTCTCTTCGTCAAAAGACGCGACAGTTCTTCGGAAGCTTCGATGGTAATTGTACCGACCAAAACAGGCTGTCCTTTTGCATGTGCCTCAACAACCGCTTCGACAATGGCGTGAAGTTTTTCTTTTCTGGTTTTATATACGGCATCCTGATGATCGATTCTGGCAATAGGTCTGTTGGTCGGAATTTCAATTACATCCATTCCGTAGATGTCACGAAATTCTCTTTCTTCGGTTAATGCCGTACCGGTCATTCCGGATTTCTTTTCAAACTTGTTAAAGAAGTTCTGGAAGGTAATGGTCGCCAATGTCTTTGACTCTCTTTTTACCTTTACATGTTCCTTTGCTTCTATAGCCTGATGAAGGCCGTCCGAATATCTTCTTCCGGGCATAATACGTCCGGTAAATTCATCAACAATAAGGACCTGATCATCCTTTACAACATAATCCTGATCTCTGAACATCAGATTGTGTGCACGCAGAGCCAAAATGATATTATGCTGAATTTCAATATTATCGGGATCTGCCAGGTTATCTATCTGGAAGAATCTTTCTACCTTTGCAACACCTTCGGCCGTCAGATTGACTATTTTATCCTTTTCGTTAACTATGAAGTCACCTGTTTCCTCACGTTCAACACCCATAATGGCATCCATCTTGGAAAGGTCTTCCATATCTTCGCCACGGGTCATCTGTCTAGCCAGGATATCGCAGACTTCGTAAAGCTTGGTGGATTTGCCCGACTGTCCGGAAATAATCAGCGGTGTTCTGGCTTCATCAATAAGCACGGAGTCAACTTCATCGATAATGGCATAATGAAGGTCTCTCAAAACGAGCTGGTTCTTATAAACAACCATATTGTCTCTAAGGTAATCAAATCCCAACTCATTATTGGTTACATATGTAATATCACAGTTATAGGCTTCCCTACGTTCGTCCGCCGTCATGGAGTTAAGGACATAGCCTACGCTGAGTCCTAAAAATCTGTGAATTTCTCCCATCCACTCTGCGTCACGCTTAACCAGGTAATCGTTTACGGATACGATGTTTACGCCCTTTCCTTCAAGAGCGTTCAAATATGCGGGACAAGTCGAAACAAGAGTTTTTCCTTCACCTGTTTTCATTTCGGAAATACGACCCTGATGGAGAATAATACCACCGATAAGCTGTACTCTGAAATGTTCCATATTTAATACACGTCTGGCTGCTTCACGTACCGTAGCAAATGCTTCGGGCAACAAATCATCCAAGGTTTCTCCTTTGGACAGACGCTCCTTAAACCATGGTGTTCTGGCCTTTAATTCTTCATCCGAAAGGCTCATCATTTCAGGACGAAGCGATTCAATTTTATCAACAAGAGGCGCAATTCTTTTAAGTTCTCTTTCAGAATGTGTGCCAAATACTTTGTTTACTATATTCATATATTTCCTCGATTCCGTTTATATACAAAAACCTCTCACTATGATAACAGAAGCGCCCTCGGAATGCAAATCGAGTAGGCTGACTACTTATCGCTATCGAGCAGGCTGACTCCTGCTCGATTGTACGTTGGCGTCAAATGGATATTCGTGCAAGCACGATATCCGCTTGACGCCTTATCGCTCAAAAAAGAGGCTGCCTTGCTTGGCAGCCTCCTGACTCAATTTAACTTATTTTTCGGGAATTCCGTAATGTTCGATAACATAGTCCATATCCTTATCGCCTCTGCCCGAGAGGTTAATCAGTATCGAACCGGTATCCATGGTCTTGGCAAGCTTTATTGCATGCGCTACGGCATGAGCCGATTCAATTGCGGGAATGATTCCTTCAAGTCGTGACAGTTTATAGAACGCATCTATGGTCTCTTCATCATCTACCATATCGTATTTTACTCTGCCCAAATCCTTTAAGAAAGCATGTTCCGGTCCCGATGAAGGATAATCAAGTCCTGACGCCACGGAATAAACCGGAGCCGGTTCGCCGTTTTCATCCTTTAACATGATGGAATTGAATCCATGCATTATTCCTTCGGTACCGAAATTCAAGCTGGCTGCATGGTCACCCAATTTAGGTCCTCTTCCGAGAGGTTCAACACCATATATATCTACGGGATCATTCAAAAATCCTGCGAAAAATCCTGCCGAATTTGATCCGCCTCCGACACAGGCGGTTATGGCATCGGGCAAGTGTCCCGTCATCTCCAGGAACTGCTCACGGGCTTCTATACCGACAACAGCCTGAAAATCTCTGACCATCAAGGGGAAAGGATGCGGTCCCAAAACAGATCCGATACAGTAAATGCAGTCTTTATATTCTTTTGAATAAGCCTCGAAAGCTGCATCAACCGCTTCCTTAAGTGTCTGTGCTCCCTTTGTAACTTCTACTACGTTTGCACCCAAAATCTTCATTCTGGCTACATTCGGAGCCTGCTTTTTAATATCAACCGCTCCCATGTATATGTCACAATCCAGTCCGAAGTAAGCTGCTGCCGTAGCTAATGCAACACCGTGCTGACCCGCACCGGTTTCTGCAATAATCTTTTTCTTTCCCATATATTTGGCAAGAAGCGCTTCGCCCATACAATGATTAAGCTTATGGGCTCCCGAATGGTTAAGGTCTTCTCTCTTGCAGTACAGCTGAACCTTTCCTATGGAATTTGACAGTCTTTCAAGATGGGAAACAGGAGTCGGACGTCCCTGAAATTCTTTACGTATTCTGCGCAATTCCGCAATAAACTGGCGAGACTGGCAGATAGTGAAATACGCATCGGTAATTTCCTTCATTGCCGCCTTAAGTTCATCCGAAATATAGCATCCGCCGTATTTGCCGAAATATCCGTTCTCATCAGGATAATGTTTAAAATAAGTTTCGAAATCCACACCATTTAAAATCATAATCTTTTCCTCCTAATAAATAAAATACCCGGCAAGTCCAAAAGACCTGCCGGGACAAAATACTAAATATTCTGCGGTGCCACCCTGGCTTAGCGATTGCTCGCTCACTCAATGCATACCATCATATGCCGATTCAATAACGATGAATCACTACGTCTTTCATACTTATATCGCGCGATATGTTCTGTCAGCCCTACGAAGCCCATTCATTATAGTTCGTGATTATCGCAATCCCACCGCCTGCGACTCTCTTTTATCCGTAACAATAACTACTCTTCTTCATCAACGGTTTACTATTCACTTAAGTGCTACTTTAGCATCATAAATATATGCTGTCAATCATTATTTTCAGGAAAATTTACGTCAACGATACATATCTCGGCATCGGTTCCGACTCTCAAATTCGGTCCGAACAATCCGACTCCCGAGGTAACTATATTGTACATGTCACCAATCTTTATAAGCCCCGTCGAATTTTCCCACGAGAACCATCTGCTGGTCAGATTAAGCGGAAATATCTGTCCGTCATGCGTATGACCGCACAGGTCAAGGTCAACTCCGGCATCGGAAAGGAGTTCCAGTTCACGAGGTTCATGGTCCAGCACTATTATAGGAACAGTATCATCTATTTGGGCCGTTATCTCCTCAGGGCTCTTCCGGGAGGTCGATCCCAGATTCAGTCTTTCATAATCCGGTCTTCCGTATAAATATACGGAATCTTCTATCATTACCCCTTCATCATGAAGCAGCCTGATATTTGCTTTGTCAAGAAAACCAAGCATCTGCTCGGATATGCACTTTTCTTTATCGCCACCGAATGTAAAGCCGCCCAATATGGGTTCTTCAATATCGTGATTTCCCAAAACCGCATATACTCCGTATTTGGTTTCAATCGATTTAAACAATTCTATCAGTTTGTCCGGATTTTCAAGAGCCGCATATTCATTATCAAAAATATCTCCCGCTATAAGAACAATATCGGGATTATTTTCGTTAATTTTGTTGACCATGTCAGTCACTCTATCACAGCCAACATTGTACCCCAAATGTACATCAGCAATTAAAGCAATCCTTAGTTTATCGTGCATTTCAGGGCTCTTGACACTTTTGCTGACAGTAATGTCATATTTGGTGTCGTTTATGGTTTGAGCTGCTATTGTCCCTCTCCATGATATGGACAAAATAAAAACTATACCAATAAGTCCCACTACCGTGCGTCTTAAATTTGAAACAGGAATCGGCTTATCTTTGGCACGACAGACGGCTCTCTCAACCAATCTGGCAATCCATATTACGGCAAAGAACATCATCATATATACGATTATGCCTTCATGGTAATTGCCAATAAGCTTAAATATACGTCTAACCGTGGTAAGCCATATTAATGAATCAGCAGCCTCGTCCGGTATGGAAAATGCTATAAGAAGTGAAAACGCACATATGCCGTACAGAACAGTAAGCACAGCCTTGATTGCCTTTTTAATTCTTTTCTTTTCACACTTTATTAAGGCAAACAGCGCGTCAATCCATTTATATATTTCATAAACGAAATATATATTAAGCGCTATATATACCGGTAAAAGTATCAGATATATCATAATCCTCTGCTCCAACATTCATATCACATGCCGACTTCTTATCATAATCCGTAATACCTTTGCCGACATTCGGATGTTTATGAGAATAAATATTGTCAATCGTAAAAGCGCTGACCAGAACAGCACATACAATAATCGCTATTTTAATCGGAATTTTTGAAAGGCAGTTATCAAGCATGGGCGCCAAAAGATATACAGCCGCCACGCCGGCAAGTCCGAATACCAACAAGCCTTCCGCGCAGACTCTTCCGTTAATATTCAGGAAATACCCTGAATAATCCCACCATTTCTGTCCATCATGAGTAACCTGCAAAAACCAGTGAGTAAAGTATTCCACAATTCCGCATAACACAATGGCACTGATAAATTCAATAACAGGTTTTGCACGAAGCTTATTAAGCACCAGCAGAATCATTACGGCACCGCTTCCGTATATGGGAAGCCACGGGCCATGCATAACGCCTCTGTTAACGAATACTCCGTCATTAACTATGTGGATGGCAACCTCCCAGCTCCATCCCACAAAGCAGAATATAAAGAACATGAATATCAAAGAGCATATTGAATAATGACGCAGGTAATACGTATGCTCCAACTGTTTATGTCTTTCTGCGACTTTTATCGGAGACAATCTGGAAGGATATGCGCGATTATCAACTATATCCTTGTAGGATTGTGCCACATACTTTTTAGCCATATAGTCTCTGTATTCTTTTTCCTTAGGTCCGTAATAAACCACCAATCCGAATATTTCCGCAAAGAATTTTGCAACCTTATTGGGATATTCATATTCAATCGAAGGTCTGTTAAGTATATCAACTGCATCACTGTATAAGGCATCAACATCCTCCTGCAGTGCATGTTCAAACAAGTATTTATCGCTAAGAATCCTGTCGGCACCTTCAATACCATTTTCAAGAGCCATCGCACGCATTCTCGCATAATATTCGCAACGAGAGGCTTCGTAATACGGAGCAGAAAAGAAAAGATTCGTTATTCCTAATGTCAGGTACCCTAAAAAATCCCAACCAAGATATGTACAGTCAAACCAAAACAGTTCCCATTTATGTCCCTTCATCATCTTAGAAGAAAGTTTCATTGCCTCTTTTCCGCTGACGGAAGGATTCTCGGCAATAATGTAATCCGTAAGGGCATACGCATAATGTTTAATCGGTCCGCCTATTATGGTTAAATACCAGAGCGTCTCAATTATATATTCTCTGAGCACTGCAAATGCGGCGCGCACATACTTTTTCACAGCGAAGAAATATAAAAAAGCCTGCGTTCCCACTTTTTCGTAGGTTCGGCCTTCAAGCATTACTCTGATATAAATAGGACGGTATACCAAAGATACAAAAATATCTTTAGCAATCAAAAACAGCATAGCCGACAGAATAAATATCCATGCCGTCGCATACGTTGAGCCTGTAGCCTGCGCAAAAGCCGTAAATACGTTCAACAGAATAGATCCGGAAGCCAGGTTATTGACAATCGAAGAAAGAGTTCCTCCTGTATGTCCGAATTCCAATCCTCCTATCTTGATATTCGTATCAAGCAGCTGGGCCAGCTTAGCACTCATTTTGCTTTTACCGGCTTCGACATTGCCATACATCAAGTCAACCAATACATTATCAAAGGTACTGCCATCGTCATAAACTATTGAATCCGTCTCGCTTCCCTCGCCCAGCCTGAAAAGGCTCGTAGATGAGCTCTGCGCGGTTCCCAATATGCTGGCCAAAAGCATTATCAACACAAATAGCAGATAGTGCTTTTTAAAAACCTTTTTGCTGTTTTTCTTTAACTCACGTCTTTGCTTTGAAGTCATACGTTCTTTCAATTTTTCACCCTCACAAACCTTTTACTTCATAAGAAATTCGAAAACATTCTTCGTAAAAATAAAAAGGGAATAGGAAATCTGTTCGATCTCCTATTCCCCAAATATCAGAAATTAGTATGTCATTACCTTTTCTTCGCCGTTTAATACGCGCAGTGCACCCTGTGCAAGAGCCAGAAGCTCATCTTCACCGGGATATACAGTAAACGGAGCGATAAATCCGGCACGTTCCTTAATCTTATCTACAACAGCCTGATTGTAGGCTATACCGCCCGTCACAATAATCTGATCAACCTTACCGTTTAATACGCAAGCCATAGAACCTATATCTTTGGCAACCTGCATAATAAATGCCTCACGTACTTCATTGGCATGTTCATCGCCTTCATCTATCATCTTGGCTACATCACGCATATCATTTGTATTAAGGTATGCATTAAAACCACCGTTTCCGCAAATCTTCTTATATACTTCTTTTTCGGTATATTCACCTGAGAAGCACATCTTTATAAGCGCTCCCGAAGGAACTCCGCCTGCACGTTCCGGTGAAAAAGCACCATCTCCGTCAAGCGCGTTAAAGATATCAACTACCTTACCTTTTTCATGTGCGCCTACAGAAACACCGCCACCCATATGTACAACGATTAAGTTCAACGAATCATATGCTTTTCCCGTCTCTTTAGCATAGCGCTTTGCTACAGCCTTCTGGTTAAGAGCATGGAATACAGACTTACGAGGAAGTTCAGGAACTCCGGAATATCTGGCAATAGGCATCAACTCGTCTACAACAACGGGGTCTACTATATATGAAGGAACACCAATTGAATCTCCGATTTCACGAGCCAGAATTCCTCCCAGGTTTGAAGCATGCTGTCCCTGTTTACCAATCTTTAAATCCTCAAGAAGGCCATCAGTAACGGCATATGTTCCGCCGGGAATAGGCTTAAGCATACCGCCGCGTCCTACGATAACGTTGAATGACTTAAGATCGATTCCTTTTTCATTTAAAAAGTTCAGAATAATATTTTTACGAAAGTCTTTTTGTGCAAATATAGACTCGTACTGTGCGATTTCTTCGGTAGAATGACGAAGTGTCTCTTCGAATAACAATGTTTCATCTTCGAATACGCCCAACTTGGTAGAAGTAGAGCCGGGATTAATAATTAATGATTTAATAGCCATTTTGTCCTCCTATTTATTCTTCATGTATTCAGAAACAAGTGCTGCAACAGCAAGTGAGTTAACCTTAACTTCCATTGAATCCGAACGAGATGTCAATACAACGGGGGCTGCCGTTCCTGTAAGGATATTTCCGTTAACACAGTCAGCCATATGAACCATCGCTTTATATGTCAAGTTTCCGGCATGAATATCGGGGAAAAGAAGAATATCGGCATCGCCCTGAATAGGTCTGTCCGTAGCGCCTTTATGCTTGGCTGCCTCAGGATCGATAGCCAAATCCATTGACAAAGGTCCGTCAACAATACATCCTTCGATTTCACCTCTCAAATTCATCTGGTGAAGTTCTTCAGCCTCAACCGTAACAGGCATTTTGGGATTAACCACTTCAACGGCTGCCAAAGGAGCTACCTTAGGGTTGGTTACTCCGCAGGCCTCACATATTTCTACGGTATTTCTGATAATATTGGCCTTGTCCTCCAAAGTCGGATACGGCAAAAATGCAACGTCTGTAAGGAACATTAAACGATCATATCCTTTTACGTCGAATACACATACGTGAGACAATGTCTTTCCTGTACGAAGACCTACTTCTTTATCAAGAACACTCTTTAAAAATCCCTTCGAATCAATAAGCCCTTTCATGTACAAATCGGCTTTTCCGTCATGAACCAGCTTAACCGCAGCAAGTGATGCTTCGGTAATATCCTCAACATTAATCATTTCGAAATCCGAAATATCAATATTGAGTTCCTTTGCAATTTCCTTTGTTTGAGCTTCGTTTCCGACCAAAATAGCATCAGCGATTTTTCTGTCTTTAGCACATCTTACCGCTTCAATGACTGCAGAGTCCTGAGAAACGCAAACTGCAACCTTTTTCATAGGGATTTTCGCTACTTTTTCAAGCAGCTCATCGAATGTCTTTGTCATTTTTTCTACCTCTTTACCAAAATAATAACCGCGCCCATCGCGCACACGGTCATAGTGTAACACTTTAGATATCTATTTGCAAACTAAAAGCGCATCCTAAAGATGCGCTTTCATTAATTTCTTTATGTTTTACAAAATCGGAGTAGCACCGTATCTTGATGCCAGTTTCAAAAATCCTACATAGCCCGAAGGATCAATAAGGGCCTGTGAAGTTGATCCCGGAGTAATAATGGTAAAGAACTTCTGCTGACCATATTTAAAAATGAATCCTACAGGAATATTGAGTGCATCTATTTTTCTAAGCATTTCAAGGTCAATGCACTGCCAGTTCTTTGCATCAATCAAAACACCCTGTGCCATCAACTGTGCCGCATAATCGGTATTTCCCATCAATGAAGCACTGGTGATATTGTAAAGAGCCGTATTCATCTTTGCATATGCATCCTGCTTGAATAAATCAAAGCTGTTATCTACGGTAGGTGTATTTCCACTGACATCTGCATATGTACTGAAGCAGAATCCGAATGTCAATGTAAGTGCCAAAGCAAAAGCCAATATTTTCTTTGTAATCATAAGTATCATACCTCCTTCAGTAAAGTAAGGATATTATCTCATATAATATTATGTAAATCAATAGCTATTATTCTATTTGTCATGAGAAGACCTCATGAACAGCAGAAAAATTGGAAATATCTCCAATCGTCCGGTTAACATAAGTGCGGACAGCAGAATAAGTGCGGGAGTTGAATATACGCTGTAATTAGCCATAGGACCAACCAGTCCCAATCCCGGTCCGATATTATTAAAGCAGGAAAGAACCGCAGTAGTATTGGTAGTAAAATCCAGCCCGTTTATCGAAAGTAACAGAACCGACAGACAGATAATAATAAAATACGCCGCACAATACACTCTGGCCGAATTAAGCACTCTGTTGTCAACGGTTTCGGAATTGACTCTGACTGTTACCACATGCTTGGGGTTTATGAGGCTCTTTATTTCCGCCACGAAGGATTTGAACAAAATAATGACACGCGATACTTTGAGTCCGCCCGCAGTCGAACCTGCACAAGCTCCGATAATCATCAAAAGCACCAAAATATGCTTGGAAAATTCCGGCCACATATTAAAATCTGCGGTAGCAAAACCTGTCGTCGTCATAATCGATGATACTTGGAAAAGAGATATCCTAAACGTATCAAATACGTTTCCTATCGTGCGAAATGTATTAATCCCCACGGCCAATACACCTATGACAACTATTCCCAAATAGCAGATGGTTTCTTCATTCTTCAAAGCTTCTTTGAATTTGCCCATGAGTATCAGGAAGTATATATTGAAATTGATTCCGAACATCAGCATTGCCACCGAAACAACTATTTCTATCGCCGGAGAATTATATGCCGACAAACCTGCTGACGTGATGCTGAATCCGCCTGTTCCTGCCGTTCCGAAAGCATAACAAAGTGCATCGTACAACGGCATCTTTAAGGCAACCAGAATTATAGCCAAAGCCAGCGTCATAAACCCGTATATTCCATACAGAATTCTGGATGTATTTTTCATCCTGGGAACAAGTTTACCTGCAGTAGGTCCGGGAACTTCCGCACGGATTAAGTGCATGGAAGAATCATTGTCCATAGGCATTACCATCAACACAAATACCAGAACTCCCATGCCTCCGATCCAATGACTAAAGCATCTGAAAAACTGCATTCCATGCCCCAGTACGGCCGGTTCATCCAAAACAGAAGCTCCTGTTGTGGTAAATCCGGAAACAATCTCGAAAAGAGCGCACGCATAATTATCGAAAGCGCCGGACAAATAAAACGGTACTGCACCTATAAGCGAAATAACAATCCAGCTGACAGCCACGATGACATACCCATCTCTCGGCTTAATCCCGGTAGTTTCAACTCCCGTGAGTAAAGCACTAATTAACATTGTCGGGGCAATCACGTACACAAAGGAAAGAGCATCGTTATATTCTCTGTAAAAAAACGAAACCCACATCGGAAGCATCATCAGCAAGCTGATTACAAATACTATTTTTGCGACATTGTTTATGATTGTCTTTTTATTCATAAACATCCTCTAAATCAGAAATTCTTTGATTAATTGATGCAAAAATGGCAGAATCACCGGGCTTTATTACATCAGCGCCGTGAGGAATAATCATTCGCGAATCACGAATGATTCCTGCCAAAAGTATATTCTTCTTAAACTTTATCTCTTTAAGAGGAACATTAATACATTTATCATTATTCTTTACGGCAAACTCAACGAACTCCAACTGTCCGTCAAGAAGTCGATACAAGGCTTCAACGCGTGTCGTTTCATTGGCGTTGAGCAAAGCTCTGGTATATCCGATGATTCGGTCGGCAGCTACATCTTCTCTGGAAACCATTGAGATACGGCTGTCCTTCTGCAGTACCTTCATGCGGCTCTTTGCGCTGATTCTGGAAACGACTTTGCTTATTCCCTGAGATTCCGCATACATCGAAGCTATCAGATTATATTCATCATCATCCGTTATTGCTACAAATCCATCGGTATTTTGAATATCGCTGGCACTCATAACATCAAAATATCTCAATGCATCTTCATTCATAACACTGGCTTTCGGAAGGTTGGATGCCATCTCCTTGCACCAGGTACGATTTTCATCAACAATATTTACATTTACACCATGGCGGGTCAGCAAATCGGCCAGGTAAAATGAAACTCTGTCATTACCGGCTATCATTACGGATTTAAGCGGCTTTGTATTTAACTTAAGTTTCGCAAAGGATTTACGAATATTCATCGAATCCCCGGTCAGATACAAAACATCCTCTTCCAAAATAACTGTATCGCCCTTGGGAACAAATACTTCGCCATCACGCTTAACGGCGCAAATCAAAAAATCAATATCAAGTTCTTTTCGTATTTCTATCAGGTTACGATTAACCAGCGGAGAAGAACTGTCAACATTCATCTCTATAAGTTCTGCCTTACCTCCGGCAAAAAGTTCTACACGGGTCGCAAGTGGGAATCTCAAAGTACGAAATATTTCATTGGCAGTTTCCAAATCGGGATTAATAACCATCGACAGCCCCAATTCGTCCTTATAAAACTCGTGTTGACTGGCATAGTCAACATCTCTGACTCTGGCTATCGTATGTTTTGTTCCCATCGTATGAGCTGTAAAACATGACAACAGGTTCAACTCATCCGAATTGGTTATTGCTATCAATATATCGGCATCCTTGGCATTCAATTCGTTAAGCGTCTTGTAGGATGCACCGTTACCTTTGTATCCGATAACGTCAACCGTATTGACAATGTTTCCGATTACTTCGGAGTCTTTGTCGACTATGGTTACTTCCAGTCCGTCTTTGGTTAATTCTTTTGCTATTGCGGTTCCTATGCTTCCGGATCCCACAATAATAATTTTCATGTCTGCATTTTTCATGTTTTCTACCAAAAAGCGGATACCGTTTCAGGTATCCGCAAAAAATTATGCTCTAACCTTAATGTGAACTTCTCGAAGTTGCTGCTCCGTAACTTCATTCGGTGCACCACACATCAAATCCTGAGCTGTTCCTGACATAGGGAACGGAATAACTTCACGAATGTTTTCTTCATTTCGAAGTAACATTATCATTCTGTCAACGCCGGGAGCCATACCTGCGTGAGGCGGTGCTCCGAATTGAAAAGCATTGTAAAGTGCTCCGAACTTTGCTTTCAATACTTCCTCGTCATATCCTGCGATTTCGAATGCCTTAACCATAATATCCAGATTGTGGTTTCTGACAGCACCCGATGACAGTTCAACACCGTTACAAACTATGTCATACTGATATGCCAAAATATTCAGCGGATCTTCGTTCATCAATGCATCCAAGCCACCTTGAGGCATTGAGAACGGGTTATGTGTAAATCCGATCTTCTTTTCTTCTTCGTTGTATTCAAACATCGGGAAATCATTAACGAAGCAGAATTCATATGCTTTTTCATTAATTATATCAAGTCTTCTGCCCAATTCATTTCTGATCTGTCCGGCGAAGGAAGCGGCTTTCGCTTCTTTATCGGCTATGAAGAAAATAGTATCGTCCTTCTTAAGTCCTGCCAATTCTTTAAGTTCGCCCTTAAGTTCATCGGGAATAAACTTATCAATGGGTCCTTTGTAAGTCTCATCTTCCTGAACCTCAAGGTAGCCTAAGCCTCCCATACCGATTTCCGTAGCAAACTTCAACATTTTCTCATGGAAGCCCTTTGACTGGTGACCTTCAATCTTTATGGCACGAACCGTCTTGTTCTGGAAAGGCTTAAATGTGCACTTATTAAAGAACTCTGACAAATCAATAATTCTTAACGGATTACGAAGGTCGGGTTTATCCGAACCGAACTCAAGCATTGCCTGCTTGTAGCTGATTACGGGGAATGGAGCCTTGGTAACCGAATATCCTTCCGGAGCAAATTTCACAAAGGTAGCGGTTAATACTTCTTCTCCTACCTTGAAAACATCCTCCTGAGTAGCAAAGCTCATCTCAAAGTCAAGCTGATAAAATTCACCGGGGGAACGATCGGCTCTGGCGTCTTCGTCTCTGAAGCAGGGAGCTATCTGGAAATATTTATCTATTCCGGATACCATTAATAACTGCTTGTACTGCTGAGGAGCCTGCGGCAAAGCATAGAACTTTCCTTTATAATGACGTGAAGGAACTATATAATCACGAGCACCCTCCGGAGATGAAGCGCAAAGAATAGGTGTCTGTATCTCCATAAATCCCATTTCTGTCATCTTGCTTCGCAAAAAAGTAATAACATTTGAACGGAACATCATGTTATCGAGTACTTTTCTGTTACGAAGATCGAGGTATCTGTACTTCAATCTCAAATCTTCACGAATTTCCTTCGATGTAGCAATTTCGAACGGAAGGGGCTTGTAAACCTTTCCGAGTATCTCTACCGAATGAGCCTCGAGTTCGATGGTTCCCGTAGGGATTTTCGGGTTGTAGGTTTCCTCGTCTCTCTTTTCCATCTTTCCGGAAATGCTAATGCAGTCTTCTTTTTGAAGGCCCTTTAGTAAAGAAGTATCACGCATAACTACTTGCAATACTCCATACATATCTCTCAAATCCACAAACGAAACGCCGCCGTGATCACGAATATTCTCAACCCAGCCCGAAACCTTTATTTCGCGATTAATATCTTTCTCGCTGAGTTCTCCGAGATTGACGTCTCTGTACAATGTAGACAATTCCATGATTTTTCTCCTTAAAAATACGGTGTTATACCGAGTTTGATTCTAACCCAATAATTCTAGTTTAAAAGGGGCTTTTTGTCAACGACACCAGCCCCTTAATATACATGTATCTCTTATATTTTATTTTCGAAGCAGCCGAAAATTACTCGTTGATGGAAGTACTCATCACTCCGCTGATACTCTTTACATCAGACGTAGCTGCCCCGAACGCTCTTGGCGTGCCGGATGATATCTTTATTCCGACCGTACAATGATCTATCGTAATAACACCATCGTCACTTCCGGAACCCATTCCTGTGACTTCATTTCCTTCTCCCTTTAAGTTCACGGAAGATCTGGTCATCAAAACATTAATTTTACCTGTCTTTGCTCCGACCAGATACAATCTCTGTCCGTTTCCTAAAACAGAAAGATCGGTTTTCTGAATATCTATTGTTCCGGCAGTAGCTTTCTCGGAATTGCTTCCGATAGCGCATATGCATGTTCCTGCACATATGATATTGACTTTTGAATCCGCAATAACAGTCCTCTGTTCATCCGAGCCGCATCCGATTCCGATTCCCAGTTCGGTTTTTAAATCCAAATGAACATTAGATGATTTAACCTCAATCGGAACCGTATCCTCTGCACATCCGATGGCAACAGAACGTCCGCAGGCCGGCTCGATTCTAACCGTACCGTTCAAAACCTTGATAGCATTATTGCCGTCAGACCTTCCGCCTCCGATTCCGATTCCGTCATCAGCTTCAACCAAAATATCCAATGAACCGGTTCCGTTATACGTAATATTTCCAAAGTGGCTGTCGTAATCGGCTCCGATACCGTATGCCTTTACACCCTGCACTCGAATCGTCAGATTACCGTCCCCTTCAATAGTCAAATCTGCATCGGAAGGAACGAAAATACCAACCTTTCTTAATCTGTTTTCACCCTTAACAATCAATTTAAGCTTTGATCTGTTTCCGAGTTCGATACACGGCAACTGCATCATGCTTTCCAGGAAAACATCCTCTATGGTCAATTCACAGCTGCATCCGTCCTTTATCTTTATAGACATCTCGGCACAGTATTTGGTATTTCCGACCAAAGTCAATTGGTCAGTCGCAATCAGCATTCCCGTGTACTGCTCCAATGAAAGACGCATAAGCGGAAGTTCATGCTGATCGGTTACCACATAAATCTTTCTGGTATCGGCAGTCTGCGTTTTATGATTAACCGATACTATTTCATCTCTGATTTCCGAAGGGATTTCCGAAATAACTTCAAACGAAGGTCTGGCTGTGTAATATCCCTGAATCAAATCTATTCCTATATCAATAACCGTTCTTAATTCGGCTGATGTTTCAACACCTTCTGCCAAAGCTCTGAAGCCGTTGGCATGTGCGAATTCCACCATTCCCTTTACGAAATGCTGTTTCTTGGTATCTTCGTTGATATTGGAAATAAGCAGTCTGTCCAGCTTAACGCAGTTCGGCAGATATTTCAGCAGACTTGATGTATTTGAATATCCTGTTCCGTAATCATCGATAGCCAGTCCGAATCCGTCCTCGGCACTTCTTTTTAGCAGCAAATCAAGTTCGCTGTCTTTCAAATCGGTCATTTCCGTTATTTCTATCAGAATCTTCTTGAAATGCTTTTTGAATCTTTGTTTAAAATCCGCATAGTCCTTTTCATTAAGCTGAAATCCGGGGATAGAATTAATAAATATCTTCTTATCACCGAAAACCTCGGGAAAACGCTCATACTTTTCAAGCACATTAAACAAAGTGGCTTTTTCAATGTCATATAATTTGCCGTTTTTGGAAGCGAAACTCAAAATGGCGGAAGGAGAAACATTGGTTCCTTCAACCTGAGCACGCATCAACGCTTCATAGGCATATATTTCTCCGGTATTGGCGAAAACAATCGGCTGAAAAGCATACAAAAACGAATTGTTTTTGATTGCGCTGGCAACCAGTCTTTCTTCCAGCATGCTGTCTTCATCGAAAACATCGGATACCGTGGAATTGTACAGAACCATTTCATTGCAAATCCAGTCTTTGCCAAGTATTCTCTCTGTTCTGGACTGCTTGGTATTTGAAAAGCCTACCGAAGCATACGCTTTATATGCACGTATGTTGTTCTCATAAACACCGAGGGTAATCTTTGCTGCATTAAGGCATTCAAAAGAATACAGAATAGCCATTTTCAGCATTATTTTGCCATAGCCTTTTCCGCGCTTTTTGTCATCAATAATGACAAAACCCAATCTGACCACTTCCGACGATTCTTCGGGATATCTGATTTGAATAAAGCCAAACGGAACTTCATCTTCGCAGGCCATCATCCAAAAAGCTCTGTGATTATCCGCAATTCCCTGTTCAAACGCAAAGATAGTCTGTTCGGTAACAGGATAACCTTTGATTATGCCGGCGCACCATTTATAGTATTCCTCTTCCGAAGAAATCCAAGATGCGATTGTTTTTGCATCGCTTCGCTTATATGGTCTGAAACTAATCATAGACTTTTGAATCTCCTTCATAAAAATGTGGAAGTGCACATATTATTATACCAAAAAAGAGCGTCGGTAAACAACCGACGCTCAAAAATTCGCGTATTTTTTATGCTTCTTTCTTTTCTTTATTGTTCAATTTCGGAACCATCAGGCAACATACAATCAGTGCAATCACATAAAGGATTATCGTAAAGAACAAAACGTTTTGATATCCTACCGGATTGTTACTGGTTTCCTTTGTTCCCGTGTGGGTTACTATAAGGTTTGCAACCTGATTTCCCGTAAGACCGGCAAAAGCCCAAGCCGAAAGGCACATTCCGTGAACGGATGAAATCTTGCCCATTCCAAAGTGGTCTGACAGCAATGTAGGAACATTTGAAAAGCCGCCGCCGTATCCTGCATTAACCATAATAAGCAAAGCAACACATAAAACAGCAAGAGCCATATTGGAAGCTCCGTTTTTAATTCCCTGTGTAAGGATTGTTGCTCCTGTAAATGCTATCGAAAGAATGAAAATCAATTTGTAGATAGTGTTTCTATCCTTTAATGTATCTGCCCAGGCAGAGAATCCCAAACGGCCGGCTGCATTTGCGATAGCGGTAACAGTACCCAAGGTAGCACATACGCCAAGGCTCAAGCCTACAGCTGTGAATATCTGCTTTTCCTGTGAAATCAAAGCCAGTCCGCAAGTGATGTTGATGTAGAACATAATCCAAATTCCGACGAATGTCTTGTTGCCGAAAGATGTCTTGAAGTTTGAAGCAAGTGTTGCAAAGAATTCCTTAAGTCCACCCTCAGAATGCTGTTCAACCCAATCTGCAGGCTTCTTAAGCATCAAGTGTCCGACAAACATCATTACGAAGTAGACACCACCCATGATGAAGAACATCGGTGCAGGGTTTGTAGAAACCACATTACCTTCTGCATCAAACTCTGAAAAATGATTCAATATTCCCTGCATTATCGGAGTAGCTATAGCCTTAGCAGCACCAAAACCGGCAACCGCAAGACCTGTTGCAAGACCTTTCTTGTCCTTAAACCACAGCATAAGTGTTTTAACGGGTGAAAGATACCCTGTTCCCAAGCCGATACCCATGATGCATCCGTAGAAAAGGAATATCAACGGCAAAGATTTTATCATGATTGCGAATCCGGTTCCGATCATTCCGACCGTGAAGCAAATTGTTGCAATCAATGAAGATTTGTGAATATTTTTTTCGACTACGTCACCCAAGAAAGCAGCTGACATACCCAAGAAAAAGATTGCAAGAGAAAATGCCCAACCTACATTACCGGGTGTAGAGCCGATGTACTTTGCTATTTCTCCGGAGAATGTTGACCAACAGTAAACAGTACCGATACTGCAGTGCAACAAAAGTGCGGGAATAGCTCCCCTTAACCATTTGTTTTCAGGTAATTTCATATTAATAATCTCCCTTCGAAGCATTTTTTCAACAATTATTCATTATACAATGAATTGCCTCGATTGCATAGATGCTTTTGTCGCATTCCTTATTTTATATTTGCTCCGCGCCTTCAAATATATACGGTTTCTTTTTATTGTATTTTATCTTCATGGTTTTGCCTTTAATATCCTCTATTTCAGGATCCGGCAACGGGTAAAAAGAATAGAAGCCTCTTTTTTCTTTATCACCGACTAAATAAATTATCTCATACTCATAATAGTCAAGTTCGCCAAAACCTGTTTTCGTTCTGCAGGCAGCTTTATTCCTCCTGCCGGTAAATGTAGCCGTCGTGTCAATCCATGTTTCTTTACCGATACTATGTAATTTCAAGAAAAATCCAAATAAATTCACCAACAACTCCTTAATAAATTATTGTTTATCAGAAATGTTCTCTTTTTGACCAAGATATGTCAGCGATGCGGCCAAGCCAATGGCTATCAGCACCCACCGAATAGCACCTTCGCAAAAATCTCTGAATGCACCGCCTACTATCATACTGATGCCATACACTGTAAGAACAGCTATAACCAGTATACTGATTATTCCTATCAGTCGCTTGTTGTTGCTAGCATCTTTTGCGTCATTTTTTACCTTTTCTGTCATTTTCGAATCTCCTTTCACCAATTCATCTAAACTGATGCCGTAGAGATCGCTGAGACTTATCAAACTGACAATATCAGGCAACGACTTTCCGTTTTCCCAATGTGAAACCGTCACACGGGATACCATGATTTTCTCAGCAACCTGATCCTGTGACATGCCACTTTTCTGCCTGGCTTCTTTCAATTTCTCCGAAAGTTCCATCTTTGCGACCTCCTTTGCATGATTTAGATATATCCGAAAATGAATCGAGATGTCTATAAAATGGCTTTTACAAGGCCTTCAGTCGCTGTAAAAATTCCTTTACATCACCCTTTAAAAGGCTTTTCAATCACCATAATTGTGAATTGGGAGGTCATTTCTTTCCTCCACAAATAAATATTTATTACCCAACTTATATCAGAGTCATTATAGCATTTAAAACACATTTCTCCCATAAAGTTCTATAAGTCGGCCTGTATATTACGCATGCCGGCTTTTTTGCGTGAATTAATAAAAAGAACAATTGTCAACGACAATACATTTGACAACACAATTCTCAATATCTGCATATTGTCTGCCTCTATCAATTCCTGTACCGCTGTTTCATCATTTGCAGTACATAGAGTTATTCAGATTAGCCATTGCATATACTGATCGGTGTTTTCTCAGCAAAATTAGTCTCCATTGTCCATGTTACAGCCTCACAATTTTTCATTACCAATACGGTAAGCAGGTTATCAATGCCCTTCTCCTTCCATGTCTGTAAAAACCTTCTTGTCGGATGCTCAAAAATCTCCTGACGCAATTTTTCATCAGTATTGACCTCGATTTCACCGGTCACACGAATTTGTACTCCATTTGCGTTAAAGCACATTTCTGCTTTGGGATTAATCAGAAGTTGCTTAAAAACATCCTTTGTTGAAGCTGTGTGAAATATAATTCCATTCTCATCCGCCCTAAATAGCATCATGCCTCTTACTCGTGGTTGATTGCCATCCATTGTCGCTAAATAAAAGCCCAAATTTGCGTTTAATAATTCATATATTTTCTTTTCTTCCATTCTTTTGTCCTCCTTGTGTACAAATAGATTTATCACTACGGTGTTCAACTGCTTTATCTGTATGATTCATAATTGTTTATCTTTATCATTCAAATGCTTCGTTGTATAGCCGAAGGGATTCAACTACTTGACTTCGCTTATCCTCCGGTATTTTGTCCAAAATAGATTTAAATCTCCGATCCATATCGTTTTCTATCTTATTAAATCTTTCAACGCCCTTATCCGTAAGATTTATAACCACATATCTTCGATCTTCTTTTGATGGTTCCCTTTTTGCATAACCCTTTTGAACTAATTCCTCAACCGTCCTGCTGATGCCACTCTTATCAAGTCTCAAAATCTCCGCTAACTCTTTCACTGAAATATTAGCTTTACGTCCTATTTCTACAAGGACAAAACACTGTGTATCACTAATTCCATGGCAACAGCAATCAGTTCTATTAATGCTTCCCAAATTCATTTCCAACTTTCGCGTATTCTCTCTAAACATTTTCACTTGATCCATAGCCTCACCTCCTGATTATATACAATACATCGATTAGTTGCGTAAGTCAACTGTTATTTTTGTCAACTAAAAAGAGTCCAATGCATAGTGCACTGAACTCTGAAAAACTCAAATATCGAAGCCGGTAATTCCATTATCTCAAAACCTGACATGCTGATGATATCGAAAAGGACTTTTCATTTTCTCGACTTTTTACCCTCCTACGCAAGCAAAAAGTTCTTTCGAGCGTTAATATCATTATTGATTAATCATACTTATCCCTGCTCACTAATAATTTGTTCTAACACATCCACTGCGTTAGCAACCATCTTGGGGCAAAATTCCGTGAATAAACGATTTTCTTTAGCATACTTAACCCCGTCACTTGTTGAAATATCACATCCTAACAATTCATTGCATAGATAAGATCCACACACCTGAGCAAATCGATCCATCATTTTTTCATTAACTTCATTTGCTATTAGTCTGCTTTTAATATCATCCTGATTACATTGACCATATAAAGAACCTAAAACCAATAATGCTCCTGTACAAGCTCCACAGACTTCACCTTTTCGCATGCCCGATCCCAAACATGCCCCCAGTTTCAATGCTTGCGTCTCAGTTAAACCACATTCGTCAGCAAAAGCTGCAAGAACCGCTTGGGAGCAGTGGAATTTTCTATTATAATAATCTATCGCTTTTTCTTTATGAGTCATACAACCCCCCTTGGGGACGGTCCTTTTGTCACATGCCTGTGTACTTTGGCTCAAAACAAGCCAAAAGGACCGTCCCAAAAAACTATTTCATCTTAAGGCCCTTCAGATATGCCTTCTGTTCATCCGTAAATTTTTAGCTTTGAACCAATTAAGTTTCAAGTTGACGCACTAACGAGCCATGCGAAGATTTGGATGAATTGGACGCTGGGAGCATGCGCACAAGCGACCATATTCAGACAAAGATTCATAGGGTGCCAAACGACATGAGCAAGAATGCGAAGCATTCTGCGAATGGCTTTTGTCGGCATGGCGAGTTAGCACTATAAAGTATCAATTTTACTCGCTATACATACAAATGGTACCTTGCGCCAATTTAAAACCGTTTTTTTCATAGAACTTGAATGCAGGGGCATATTCACTGGTGTAAAGT
>JAZUFW010000010.1:0-11607 GCA_045640905.1 Lachnospiraceae bacterium | reverse complement strand
CTGGTATTTGATCGACTGTGCATTATCAATTCTGAAAAGGAAAGATTTGAGATTATAAACGACTGCATACTTAACTCCATGCTGGGAGAGTACAGTCGGGACCTGCTTGAAGAATACGATTTGTATTATATTGACACCTCGTATCTAATTGGTGAACCGGATTTGGAAAAGGTGTCGGAAAGATTACGTTATTTTGCAAACCTGAATACGGAATCTTCTTTGTCAAACGAACGAAGACCCTGGGGAAAACTGCATTTTAAGGAGTTTGTCATATCCGAATATAATACGCCGTGCTCCTTATCGGGATTGGATATGGCCAACCAGATATGCCGTTATGTTGATGATTCCGAGCATTTGCAGGAACTCTATCAAGAGGTATGCGACAGCTCAAAATGGTCCGAGGGGGCAGAAAATGATGCGTTTTCCGTCTTTTCGGATATCATGGGACGCTTGGAAGGAATGGAACGACCGAAAAAATACACGCCTGATGGCAAGGAAGTGGAAGTTGAACTTAATAATCCTGCGCAGTGGGTTTATGACTTATGTACTTCCGATATTTTATTCATTGCTGATATTGACCTTAGCGGAGTGGAAAGCGCACTGATAAATACAACTTCACTGACTTCCGGAAGACTCCTTGATGAGGGATTATCCGAGGCGGACCTTGATAAGGGAAAGGATGTTTTCTATTTTCCGGAATACTATGTGACGTATTTAAGAGAAAAGATGGGAAGTTATATACATAGGGGCAGCAATCCTGTGTTGAAATGCGAGATGGAGTATATCCTCTTCGGAGAAAATTCTGATGTATCGAATCTGCGGAAAGCCGCAGAAAATCTGCTTGCACAACGATTTGCCGTTAATCTTCGGGATGCAATGAGCAATTCTTCATATTTGGATGAAGCTGTTAGCGAAGTATCGAATTACGAAATATGTGTTTTGAAACCCGAATTTGTGGATCCTTTATCACAAAGTCTGGTTATTGCGGCGGCCTTTTTATCATCGCTTAGTGATGTTCATGTTCTTTTAACCGGGGGAACGGTTAATCCGCAAAAAGGTTCCTTGTCATCAAGCATATCGGATGTAATCAACTGCCGATCGAATTTTGCAGGCGGTACGGAGGGATTAACGTATGAGCAATATTTGGAATATATGCTGCTTTCCTTGAATCGGGAAACTTTATTTTTGAGAACCATGGACATAATGGAAATGAATATGAGACAAAGCACCGGAAACCCCATGTTTTGTATGGATGGATGCATAGATGATGTACGTGTTATTTCGACCGGAGACGGCAGCGGAATTATGGAGTATCGACTTGATCGAAAATATGGGTTCTTTTGAGGCTGAAAATGTACTCTCCTTTGAAAATCACACACAACCCCTCTCTCAAAGACAATCAAACATAATCGCAAAGGAGAGTACGCTTTGAACTTCAAAAAAAAGAAAGCTTCCTTGAGCGTAGAAGCCTCTATGGCTGTTTCGCTGTTCGTTATGCTTATGGTATCTTTGCTGTTTTCACTGGTTATGGTGAAAGAGCAAAGCAAGGAACTGGAAATGTTGCATCAAAAGGCGCTTTTGTATTTTGAAAACTCGGATATCGGAACGGAACCTTTTTCGACTTTTTCAACGGATTACGAGTCGGATCCGTCAATCGGACAGGTTCGGGTTTTGCCCCGATTCTTTTCGGACAGCATAACTATTCATTCCTTCTCCGGATATGTAAAGGACGATGAATCGAAATACGATACCAAAGAAACCGAGTATGTTTACATCACCGAAACGGGAACAAAGTATCACACGAATCGGGAGTGCTCATATATACGGATAGTTCCGATGGCCGTTAACGCAAAAGAGGTCGGCAAAATGCGGAATAAGGACGGAGGCAAGTATTACAAATGTTCTATATGCCGCCCGAAAAAGGAAGGAACTTTGTATATCACTTATGACGGAACAGGGTATCACGCTAACCCTGACTGTTCCGCCTTAAAACGAACGGTCTATGTAATTTCGAAAGAGGAGGCAATCGCCAATGGATATACACCTTGTTCGAGATGTGGTTAATGTTTTGCTTATGACGGGGATGTCACTTGAGGACCTTCTTACACAAAAGATCAGTTTATGGATGATACTGCTTCATTTATCACTTGGGGCAGGGAATCTGTTTTTTATAGATGTCAAAGATGTTTTCTTTGATGCTGCACCGGGAATTGTTTTTTTATTAATTGGTGCTCTGTCGGGAGAAAAAATAGGATACGGAGACGGATTGGTCGTACTGTCACTTGGACTTTATATGGGATTACAAGGGCTTATGGACTGTATTCTTATAGGGAATTTTTTTGTTTTGGCGGCAATAACAATTGACATGATTTTTGCACAGAAGAGGTCGAACACAAATCGGGAGATTCCTTATATTCCGTGCTTATTTGGAGGACTGGCGGTCAGTTATCTATTATGAAAAAAATGAACGGGTTTTTCAGTTATGAAGGCAGCGTAGTGTTTTCGATAATAATCTTCATATATTACCTGGTAATCTTGTCTTCTCTTTTGCTGCTGGAGAGGTGCTTATGCTCGCAAAATGATTACATCATCGGGATGCGTATGGCGTCGTTCAGTGGCATGGGAGAAGAATATGGAGAGGTGATTTATGATTCAAAAGACGGTTTTGTGCCGGAAGAATACGGCCGAATGCGATTGGGAAGAGGTTACTATCCGATATTCGGTGACCCCGATTATGCCGTGAGCGTGACCGAAGACAGAGTCATTATCAATCAAAGAAGGGCTGTTTTCATGGGGAAAAACGATGCGGACAAGGAAATATTAAGGATAAATCCGATAAAAAAAGCTAGAAGGGAAAGAAATTGATGAACATCAGTTACATGAGAGAGTTTAAGCATAATTATCTGGTCATTAGGGACGATAAGGTTCTGCATGATCTGTATGAGATAAAGATGCTGACGAAGAACAGTCCGGAGGGACTGCTTTCCTGCAGTGAGAAAATGATAAATGCGGAAGGCTTTTTGTATTACGATATAACGTCCAAGCAATCCCTAAAGAATATATTCGAAAAGCGAAAAATAACTTTGGAGATGATAACGGGGCTGTTTAGAAACATAAAGAACGTATTGGAAAATATGGAACAATTTTTGCTGTATGACGATGGTTTGATGCTCCAGCCCGAATATATATATACGGACATAGACAGTGACAAATACTTCTTTTTGTATTATCCGGGAAATGATAATAACGGAATGACGGAATTAACGGATTTTCTGACTGACAGAATAGATAATGACGATATCCGGCTTGTCGAGGGAGTTTACAGATTGGCTCAGATGACACCGGAGGACGGATATTCGACAGAAGAGGCCGTTAAATGGTTTCTTGATAATTTTGCGTTTGAAGAACCGATAGAGGCAGAACCTAAGGAAAAAGAAGATGACCGGCAAATAAAGATGATTGAAGAAACTGAGCCTGTCGATTCGCCAAAGCGGGCCGCAAAAGGTTTTTGGGAGATTTTGTCGGAATTCTTCGGACATAAAAAGACTAAAGAACCGTATGAAGATATATATGAGGAGGAGATATTTGACGAGCAAAACACGGCCGGAGAAAAAACCATGTTTATTCCGTGGGAGCAGAAAAGCGAGCATAAACTGTATGGCATGGGGAAGTCAAATAAGAATCAGATTGATTTGAATAATTCTCCGATAACCGTCGGCAAACTTCAGGGAGCTGCGGATGTGATTATAAATGATGAAAGCATTAGCCGACTGCATGCCAAATTCACGGCCAAAAACGGCAAATATTGGCTTGCGGATTTGAATTCTACCAACGGAACGTATAAAAACGGTCTGCGTCTTTCACCGAACGAATCCGTAATCATCGAACCGGGAGACGAAATCGGACTCGGAAAGCTTAAATTCATTTACAGATAGGACAATTGGCTTTATACTAGATATAGTGGTTTTTTAGTAACTATTTTAGATAATACTACATATATCTTGAAAGGTCAGACATAATGAAAATCAATATTTATTATGGCGGAAGAGGATTGATTGACGATCCGACACTATTTGTAATCAATAAAATGCAGTCTGTTTTGCAGGAATTGCATGTAGAAGTAGAGAGATTCAATTTGTACGAATTGAAGAATAATATCACTACGCTGCCTCATTCGATTAAATCCGCAGACGGCATTATCCTGGCTACTACGGTTGAGTGGCACGGTATCGGCGGATACATGACGCAGTTTTTGGATGCTTGCTGGCTGTACGGTGATAAGGAAAAGATTTCAAAAACATATATGTGCCCCATCGTAATGTCCACTACTTACGGTGAACGCGAAGGAAAATTGGATTTATCGGTAGCGTGGGAAATACTGGGAGGATTGCCTTGCAGCGGAATATGCGGATATATTGCAGATTCTTCCATTTTTGAAAGAAGTGAAAGCTATAACGCCATTATTGAAAAGAAAGCAGAAAATATGTACAGAACCATCAACCAGAAATTGGAAAGTCTTCCGGCTTCCAACCAGGCGGTTAAAAAGATGGTTTCCATTACAAAGAATATAGATTTGACTCCGCAGGAATCCGAACAATTGTCGATGTACGCTTCGGACGACAGTTACGTAATGCGCCAAAAGGAGGATTTGCAGGAACTCACCTCAATGTTCCGTGATTTGATGGGACAAGGTACGGATGAAGAAGCCTCTTCGGATGAGTACATAGATTCCTTTAAGAACCACTTTACTCCTCAGCCCGGTGTGAATGCCAAGTACAAGATTCATATCGACGGAAAGAGAAAGGCATTCTGTATAGAAGTCAGAGGTCCCAAGTGCGAGATTTATTACGGAAACGTCGAGGAGCCGGATGTAGAGATGAACATTCCCGCTGAAACTCTGGATGAGATAATATATGCCAGAATGACTTTCCAAAGAGCATTTATGGGCGGAAATATAAAGATAAAAGGTGATTTTAAGATCCTTAGAGAACTTGACCAGATATTTACATTTATGGAGGAACGATAGACATGCAAAAAGATGATTGTATTTTCTGTAAGATTATTAAGGGGGACATTCCTTCCAATACGATTTATGAAGATGATGCATATAAGGTTATTCTTGATGTAGGTCCGGTATCTAAAGGACATGCACTTATTCTTCCGAAAGACCATTATGCCGATTTTTATGAAATACCCGAAGATCTCGCTGTAGGTGCATTCAAGTTGGCGAAAAAACTTATGGTCAAAATGACACAAAAGCTTAATTGCGATGGATTCAATATTGTTCAAAACAATAAGGAAGCAGGGGACCAGACAGTTCCTCATTATCATATGCACCTGGTTCCCCGTTACAAGGATTCACAGAAATTGTTCGGATACAAACCCATGGATATTTCTGCTGAGGAATTATCCGAGATTAAGGAACTGATAGCAGAATGAAAACCATTTCTTCAAAGAGCGTTACCGAGGCAGTCAGAAAACTGTGTATAGATGCCAATCATATTTTGGCAAGTGACATGGAAGAAGCAATAAAAAATGCTTCGGACAGCGAAAAATCTCCGCTGGGAAAGGAGATACTTAACCAGCTGGAGCAAAACCTTACCATAGCGAAAACTGATATGATACCGATATGCCAAGATACAGGCATGGCGGTATTTTTCGTGCAAATAGGACAAAATGTTCACATTGAAGGCGATCTGCTTGAAGATGCGATTAATGAAGGCGTCAGATTGGGATACAAAGACGGATATTTGAGAAAATCCGTAGTCGATGATCCTATTATCAGAAAGAATACAAATGATAATACGCCGGCCGTAATTCACTATGATATAGTACCGGGTGACGAACTGACCATTACTATTGCACCAAAGGGTTTTGGTTCCGAAAACATGAGCAGGATATTTATGCTGAAGCCGGCTGATTCCAAGGAAGGTGTCATCAACGCCATATTGCAGGCGGTGAGCGATGCGGGACCGAATGCATGCCCTCCCATGGTTGTCGGAGTGGGAATAGGCGGAACCTTTGAAAAAAGTGCCATTTTGGCAAAGAAGGCGCTGACCCGACCTGTCGGAAGTCATTCTGAAAAAGAACACATCCGCCGGATGGAAGAAGAACTGTTGACCAAAATAAACAAATTAGGTATCGGACCGGCAGGGCTTGGAGGTTCAGTTACCGCCCTGGCCGTCAATATAGAAACCTTCCCGACACATATTGCGGGATTACCGGTAGCAGTCAATATTTGCTGTCATGTCAACAGACATGCGACAGTTACTTTAGTAGGAGAATAATCATACATGAAACGACAGATTAAAGCACCATTTTCAAAGGAAACAGCCTCTTCGCTTGTTGCCGGCGACATGGTGCTTCTTTCGGGAACAATATATACGGCACGTGATGCGGCGCACAGGAGAATGCACGAGGCGCTGGCAAATAATGAGCCGCTTCCTATCGATATTATGAATAATGTGATATATTATATGGGCCCCTCTCCGAAAAGAGAAGGCAGACCCATTGGTTCGTGCGGACCGACCACAGCAGGTAGAATGGACAAGTTTACACCCGAACTGCTTGACTTGGGACTGGTTTGTATGATAGGTAAAGGTAGACGGACAAAAGAAGTCAAAGACAGTATTATCAAAAATGGGGCAGTATATTTGGCAGCAGTCGGCGGTGCCGGCGCGCTTTTATCCAAATCTGTCATATCCTCATCTGTTGTTGCCTACGAGGACCTCGGTACGGAAGCTGTCTATAAACTTGAAGTAAAAGACTTTCCTGCAATAGTGGTTATTGACAGTGAAGGTAATGACCTTTATGAAAGAGCGATTGAAGAAAATAGGGAAACTTAAAATAGTTCTCTTTTTGGCGGTTGTGGTTATTTTGACTACGGCTGCTTTGATTGTGTCTGAAAATATCAGGCATCGGGAATTATCTTCAAAGCTTGCGGATTTAAAAAGCAGTACTTCATATAATAAAGACAAATTCTCCGAAAGATATTCGGTTTCGTTTACCGATGAAGAAGTAGAAGAAATACAGCATTTCTTTGACGATATCGGAAAGAAATCCTTTAAAGAATTTAAATCCTTTGATGAGGTAAAAGAGATTTTGTCGGAATGCCCCGATGAATTTAACGGAGTAATCGGAAGAGATGATATATATGCTACAGTTTTCGGTATCCCGTTTTCCGGTGTTGGCACATGGGATCAATTCACGGCCCGGTGCCGTTTGGGAGAACCGTGCAGTATCATAGTGGCTCAGTATGCGTTGGATTTGACGGCGACGTTTTACTATATAGAATACAACGGGGATTCTTTTTATGCAGTCGAAGACCGACTCATGGATGCTCAGAATAATGAAGAGTTTGCCTACAATGAATCTTTTGGCAAATATCTGAAAATAGAAAGTTACGATTCGGATGACGGGTACATGGAATACGCTTTTCTGACTGATGACAGAACGTTGGTCTACCGGGATGTTCTTGACTATTACGAATCGGATAATGAAGATAAAGGCGCACCTCCTGAATACTGGCAGTTTTACATGGCTACGGTTAACAGAGAATCTATCGACAAAGCCATGTTGACCGCACAGGGCTATTCGAAGGATTTTTCGTTAAAATATACAGGGTTTGCAGACAGACACCCTTCTTTTGCCAAGAATAATCCTATGGCAGATTATGATAAAGACGGACTTCTGGACAGAGTCTACCGACAGTATTTGGAATTGGAAAACGGTGAAAACGTAGTCAGCGCTTATTTATTCTTGGGTAACGGAAACAATATTGTTTTATCCAAAAATGTCTGGGGCGAGTACTTCAAAACATGCATGAAGGACGTCACGGAAGACGGCAAAGACGATATTTGCTTTATTCAATATACAAAGAATACCAACAGCGAAAAATATGATATGACGGTTTTCGAATACAGAAACGGAAACTATGGCGCAATAAAGGACCAAACCTGGGATGAAGAATATATCAAAGGACTCTTGTAATACAGTTTTATACATGCATGCCGGCAGTAAAAACCACGGATGTGAGGCTATTGTTAACAGCCTTTGTGCCATTTTGGACATGGATCCCAAACCGGTTTTGATTTCGTACAGAGCCGAAGAGGACATGGAATATTCGCTTCCCGGAATGTGTACCGTCCTCGGAGAAAAAAGTTTTAACGATCATAAGTTTTTTCATATTCTCTATTATATCTATCGAAAACTGACTAAAGATGATGAAAGCTTTATCAGGTTTCGTTACTCAAAAATCCTTAAAGGAAAAACCAAATATCCTGTAGCTGTTTCCATAGGCGGAGATAATTACTGTTACGATGAGATGTTGAACGATTTGTTTTTGACGAACAGAGCATTCAATACTGTCGGAACCAAGACAATTCTGCTGGGATGCTCCATTGAACCTTCACTTTTGTCAAAAAAGGAAATTGTTGAGGATTTGTCGAGATATTATGCCATTATTGCGCGTGAATCATTGACTTATAATGCGCTGACGGAGGTTTTAAAGGACAAGGGGCCTAAGATTTATTTAATTCCGGACCCTGCTTTTACGCTCAGGACAGACAATGCATTTTCAGATGAAGTATTGCCCAACACGGTTGGAATCAATATCAGCCCTATGATTCAGGGCAAAGAGTCACAAGCAGGTATTGCCATAAAGGCATATATTAAGCTTATTGAAAAAATACTGTCCGAAACGGATATGAATGTCAAATTGATACCTCATGTAGTATGGGATAACAATGATGACAGAAAACCGATTCGTGAATTATATGAATACTTTGGCAAAGCCGGATTTGCAGACAGAGTTTCTATGGCCGAGGACGCCGATGCTACTAAGATAAAAGGAATTATTTCGAAGTGCCGCCTGTTTGTCGGTGCCAGAACGCATTCTACAATTGCGGCATATTCATCGTGTGTTCCGACGCTGGTGGTCGGTTACTCCGTTAAGGCTCTCGGAATAGCCAAAGATCTGTTCCCTCAATATAAAACCGACGAACTGGTCATTCCGGTTCAGAGTATAAAGACGGAAGACGATTTGGCCAATGCGTTTGAATTTCTTTTGAAAAATGAAAACGATATCAGAGAATATCTAAGTAAAAAGATACCCGAGTACACTCAGGATATTCCTCGGATTAAGTCGATAGTCAAAGAGGCTTTTGAAAACATTTGACAAAGACTGCAAGCTTGAATATAATATGACTTGCGTCTAAGGACGTAAACTGAATACTTGGTAAGGTTGTAATTCAGATTTGGAGAAATACTCAAGAGGCTGAAGAGGCGCCCCTGCTAAGGGTGTAGGTCGTTTGCGCGGCGCGAGGGTTCAAATCCCTCTTTCTCCGCTCTCTACAAGCGTTGCAAAGAAAACAGTTTATTCACAGGAAGGTGCTTGCACATTCTCGTGAATAAACTGTTTTTTTGATTCGGGTTACACCCGAATCAAATTGTTCGAAAATTATCACATTTCTAAATTATTGTCACAAAACTCTTTCCTTTAAGCAAGGGAAGTGGTACTATAGTCTCAGTAGCGATTTTTATACTCATTTATATTTTTGTATGATGGGGGTTAAATATATGAAGAAAGCCATTTCTATTTCAATATTATTAATAAGTTCATTGTTTATTCTTTCTGCTTGCGGGAAAAATGAGAGTGCAGCTGCTAAAACAGCTGAAACGGAAGAACCTGCCGTGGTTGCTGAAGTAACTGCTGAAACAGTTGAGAATGTTGTTGTAGACAATTCAACTTCAGATATTGATGTTGCTGAAAAAGTAGGTGTTGGTGATGTTGTTACTATCGAGCCAAACCTTACGCCTTTGGCAGGTGATTTGAAAAATAGCGACTCCAATACTTCGTCTACACCTAAAACTACAAAGCCCGGTAAGTGGGAATATATTACCGGATATAAGGGTGATGGTTATGGTCCTGGCAATAAGATTAGAACTGATTTTGATTATGCTATACTTATTGATGATTTTGCTGGTGTCAATCCTGAAGAAGTATTGAATGATAAAGGTGTAATTGTTACTGCCTCTAATGGTGTTTCTATTAAAGCTTTACATCATACTAGTCCTGATGGTGTACAAGATGATTATTTCCCTTTGTGTGATGGTGAAGGTAAAGACCTTGAACCTAATAGTCCTTTTATGGTTGCTTGTAATGAAATTAGGAGTATTTCTTGGGATGGTCAAAGTCAAGTTAGTGATTTAAGTGCTTCACCTGATGCTGTACTTCCTGTTACTTCTTTTAAGAGAACTTCTTTAGATGTTAATGATGCTTCTTTGCAATCATTTAAGCTCGCTATGGATAAGAAAAGAGCTCAGGCTCAAGGTATAGAATATCACGATAAATCTCAGTACAATATTCCAAATGACCAGGTAGATGTTTTCTATGATGGTATTATGGAGATGGATAGATACGGTGGTATTCTTTGGCAGTTTAGATGGGTTGGTGACCATTGGGAACTTAAAATCGACCAAAATCCTGCTGAATATCAGTGGGCTGCTATTAAAAATGTTCTTCATTATTTGAGTCCTGATGGGGATGACTTGTATCAGTTATTCTATGATGATTTCTATACAGGACGTGGTGATGCAATGCCTACTTTTGATGATTGGTATTCTTATTCTGGTAGTCAGGTTCTTAGGGTTGATACTTACAATATGGGATATTGTATTTGGAGTTTTAAGTAAAACAAATATTTTTGTAACTTGTAGTTTAATAGCTTTTTGTTTAATACGAAGGAGAATAATTAGAGGAGCTCGATTTTGATATGAGCTCTTCTTTTTTGCCCAAAGCGAATAAAAGAACATAATGATGACACAATTAAAACAATTATTGGAAACTTTCAATTCGGAAACAGCATATTAATATAGAAGAAACACAACATATAGTGTGCTGCGAAAAAGCAAAACACAATGTTGCCAAATACCTTTAAAATAAAGGAAAAATGGCGTTGACAAGCCGAAAAAATGAATGCTATAATGAAACTCCACCGCGCAAATTACGGTGGAGTTTTTGGATAAAAAATTTTTTTACAAAAACTTTAAAAAATGTCTTGACGAAGATGAAACCAAGTGATACTATAACGGAGTTGCGTCTTTAGAAGACACAATTTAAGAACCTTGAAAATCGAACAGCAATGCAACCCTGAAGATTCCAAAAAAACTCTATCGAAAGTTCTTAGCGATAGAGGGAATTAATTCAGAAGAACAAAGTGAGAAATCACAAATCCTAAAAGACAGTAAAAAAGGAAGCCAGAGTAATCTGGTTAGGATAAAAACTTTTATTTGAGAGTTTGATCCTGGCTCAGGATGAACGCTGGCGGCGTGCTTAACACATGCAAGTCGAACGGAAACATTACGCTGTGGAGACTTCGGTCAAAGCTTGTGATGTTTTAGTGGCGGACGGGTGAGTAACGCGTGGGTAACCTGGCCCACACTGGGGGACAACAGTTGGAAACGACTGCTAATACCGCATAAGCGCACGGTATCGCATGATACAGTGTGAAAAACTCCGGTGGTATAGGATGGACCCGCGTCTGATTAGCTAGTTGGTGAGGTAACGGCCCACCAAGGCGACGATCAGTAGCCGGCCTGAGAGGGTGA
>JAZUFW010000009.1:0-2872 GCA_045640905.1 Lachnospiraceae bacterium | reverse complement strand
GTTGAATCTTCTTTATTCTCTTCAACCGCAGTAATACTATTCTTCACATACGTTTCTTCCTTTCCGCAGGCAACCATGGTGAGCACTGCGCAAGAAATACATATTAGACAAATATACTTTTTCATTCTCATTTACTCCATTCCATCCTTTACAAAAAATAATCATTTTTAGTTGAACGATGCACCAGTTTACGATGAACGTCCCCGGTGTCACAGCACGTGTGTCAACAAGAACCGTCCCCAGTGTCACACCCGGTGGCACACCAATCAGAAGCAGTCGTCGGGGAGGAATCGGTCCGCGAAGTTGAAGGTATCGGTGGCTTCTTCGACCATTTTGATAAACTCTTCTTTCGGAATACGCTCGTCCACCTTCGACATCGGAATTACAAGTTTTGTTTCGTACCCGACCTCCGGGTCATCCTTCGTGGTGCAGTTTCCGATAAGTTCCAGATTAGCAATGGCTTTGATTCCGTGCTCCTCATGCTCCGTCACCACCCGATCATATATCTTCCACATAATTTCGTTAATATCGTCCTGTGTCAGCGGAGACTTGGCCTCATACCCTCCGTATGATTCGTTTTCTTCAGGCCCACATGTACAGTAATAGTACATTCTCGCCGGCGTTTCCTCTATGGTTCCCACGGGAGCAAAATGCGAATACGCGCAATTGTAAATCACATAGGGATACTCCGAGAACAAAAACGTATAGTCCCTCGCAAGCGGGTCATTCCCATAGCTGTCACAAAAAATCCTGTAACCGTTTCCGGGCCTTTCAACATATTTAAACGAACCGTTCAAACCCGAAAGTTCTTCTTGCGAAAAAGGATAAGCCGCAGCTATCTCATCTATACTTTTCATTATCGATTCAATAGATTCCGACACGTTTTTCGAATCCAGAACGTAGTAATATTCTCCGCTGTCGCTGACCTGTATATCTTTGTACGAGCGGATAAAGATATCAAATTCCTCAACACGTTTTTCCGCCTCGATTCGTTTCGGTGCAACTACTTCCGCAAGCTCTTTTCTGACACTCTGTTCATCAACTTGGCCATCAAGAGGCACTGTCAGAATTTCCTCACCCATACAATCAAAACCTACATAGTATGGATGATTTTTCTTCGCGTACTTCAAATATTCCTTATTCTGAGCCAGATGGCCGTCCATAACCATCAAATCCCTCACATAAAGATCCAATAGTTCATCATTGGCCAGCGGGTTGACATGAATGTCAAAAATCGAGCTCTCAGGGTTAATCTTTTTGCTTATAGCTCCATTATTCTCGCTCCCGTACCCCCAGTCACCGATAGCCATTTCCTCTTCATAGATGTGAGTCATCAAGGTTTCAAGATGCGTGTATTCATAGGTCTGCGACCTCTTCTCTTCCGATGAAGCACAGCCGCACAGAGTCAGCACACACAGTAATGTAATTGTGACAAAAACATACTTGTTTCTTTTCAATAAATGTTTCTCCATATTTTCATATGCCGCAATGCGCTTACCGCATCTCCTCCAACATTTTGCACGGCTTTCACGCGTCCACTTCTTTGGAAAATATAACCATTTTTTTGCTGTTTTTTCCATTAAAGAAACAAAAATAACGGTCCGGAAATACTCCCGAAACCGTTATCCATAAAGTTCGGACGATTTCTTTTCCCATTTTACACAATTAAATTTGAATTAACTTATTTACAAACAAATATGGTAATGTTAGTCTGCGTAGGTCTTATTATAAAATTCTTTAATATAATATTGCCAAATTCATCGATCTCACCTTCAATGGTGTAAGTTCCATCTATCAGGTTATAGCATACAGCTTTTATTTTAGTGTTCTTATCTAACTTTTGCGCGGTAATATTCTTCCAGGTAAGTGTGGTCAATTTACCATTATCTTCAGCAGAAAGATTCTTGCTTGCATAAATTCCGTAGGTAGCCAGGATATCAGCCTCTTTTCCTTCTATAGCAGCATAATATGCTGCAAGTCCATTCTGATTAGTAAGATCCTTTGCTTCAAGATTCAAAACAGTTGCGCTGAATTTATCTGCCGAATTTTTAGGAAGACCATTTAAACCGTTAATATTGGTCCCAATGGTTGCTCCGCCGGAAAAAGAAACGGTACCGGCAGGCAATACAGACTTCATAGGGGTAGGTGCCACTGTCCCAGCTACAGCACTCTGAGGTTCTTCAACCGGAGTAGAAGAATTATATGCGGGTGAAGGATTGTGTGCGGGTGAAGGATTTGACGAAGGAATTGCTTAGGGTGAAGGCATAGGCGTAGGCAATGTGAAAACCGCTTCAACAAATACGTCCTGGTCGGGCATTGTGAAATACCACGTATCACCATCCTTATTGGGTTTACCCTCTCCTTCCCACTCAACCCATTGTTGGTCAGGGTCATCATTCGGAAGATAAAAATTAAAACCGGTAAAGTTACTATCTTCTTCAGACCCAGTGTACCAAACTGAAACACTAGAATCTGTCTCTACAGGAATATCCTCTTCATGGGAGTCAGGAGACTCGCTGGGCTCAACCGTATAAGTGTCAAAAACAGGGTTATCCGAGGGCGTGTCCGAAGGTTTAGTTACTTCCACATCAACCTCTCCGCTTTCCGGATATTCAACATGCAAAGTATGGGCATCGGCGGCAAAGGCCGTTACCGAAAACATAGAAAATGCAAGAACTGAAGCAAGTACAACATTTATTGATTTTTTCAAAGTTTTTTCCTCCTCAAAATATTGCATTATATACTTAAAAATCGTATATCATTGTCACATACAACATAATAATACTATATTCTGGTACTTTCGTATTACCCCTTTTTCATCAAAAATGGGTATATTTTGAAAAATCGATAAAAATCTTACCGCAGCATGTAC
>JAZUFW010000008.1:0-9243 GCA_045640905.1 Lachnospiraceae bacterium | reverse complement strand
GTGATTTCCTGCTTAACATGATTCCACTTGTATTTCAAAACGAAGGTAACGTTCTGTGCAGACTTGGCTGCAATCTTTTCCATAAAGCTCTTCGGGAAAGAATTCCATTCACCAAGATCCAATGTAATGGTCTGTCCTGATTTAGATGCATTAATCATGGGAACTGCGTACTGATACAAGGCATAACCCATAGCCGAAATAGGCTGTGTATTTCTTGTTGCTCCACATGAACATACCTCACCTTCAAGTCCGTCGGTGTACTTGGTAGGCTCTGTTATTGTCTGCCAAACAAAGGAATGTGTATGTGATGATGACTGCTCTATAGCACGTGAAAAGTACAAATCTTTTCCCGTACCCACCCAATGTATAGTAACAGTCCCGGATGTGCCCAGTGAACTAAAATTCTTTAATAGAAGCCATGATACGCTACGTCCGCCTTCCGATAGAGGTACCTCAGTTGTACTACCATCAGGATAATGAACCATTACACCTGCTTGATAATAATTCACGGCGTTAGCAACTACATCCCAATCAGCGTCGCCCCCCAAGTCGACTGTAAAATTGCCTTCGCTTTGGTAATTATATTGGCCAAGTTTATTTATCGCCCAACTACCATCAGCAAGAATCTCTATATACGGTCCATAATTGTTATAATCAGGTTCCGCCTTCGCTTCCACAGGCATGGTCATCATTACGCTAAGCACTGTAAAAGCAACAGCAATCAACACTGACAAAATTTTTGTAACTTTCTTTTTCATAATTCGACACCCTTTCCAATTGAAATACATCAATATTTACCAAAACATTCGAGTATTATATCGCACTTGAAAAAGATTGTCCCCGTACAAAGAGATAGGTTTGCAGAAAAAATTTATGAATTTGTAACCACCAGTCCGCTCTTGGTGGCCAGAATTGCCAGTTCAATCTTGGAGTTGCTTCCGGTTTTCGAAATCAGGTTTGCCAGATGAAACCTGACCGTATTGACACTTATATTCAGTTCATCAGCGATTTCCTGATTTGTATGTCCCATCGCAATAAACCGCAGCACTTCAAGCTCTTTTTCCGTAAAATCCGTGCTGTCAGCCATTCCGATTTTCACCGTCGGAGCATGGTCGGGCCAGATATGTTCACCTTCCATTGTACGGTCCATAACTTCCAGCATCGGCGCATCCTGAACCTCTTTATACCAGAACGAATCAACGCCGACTTCTTTTGCGCGGCTCAAAAATGCCGAATCGGGCATCGAAGTTACCATCAGGATTTTTACATTCGGATACGACCGCTTAATTCGCTCGGCCGCTTCAATTCCGCTGATTCCTTCAGACATGACTATATCCATAATAATCAGGTCAACTCCGTTTCTAATGCAGTACGCGTCGGCAACCGTGGCCGAGCCTATTGATGCCGCCAGAACATATTTTTCCGAACCGTTAACTATATTTTCAAAATACTGACGCGGCAGCGTCTGATCTTCAACTATTAATACCCTGTAAGCCATGCTCGTTTTTCTCCTCAGGAATAAATATATTTAAAGAATAAGTCGGATTAATCAAAATTTCCATCGTACCTTCTGCTTCTTCCACCAGTTTTCGCAGCGACAGCAGTCCGCCCTTTTCGACAATCGCTTCCTTGGGCGACTCTCCGTTATTTGTAAATACGACGCTTAATCCTTCCGCAGCTTCCTTTATGACTATGTATAGCGTATCACCGCCTGCATGCCTTAACGTATTGGTAAAGCATTCATGTATTGCGGTAGCGACAATATGTTTCTCGGGATTATCCAAAGGCAGCTTCCCTTGAATCTTTACATCCACTCCCAGAGCCGCTGCCGTAGAAAGCATAAGTTCGTATTCATCACCTGTTTCATTCTCGGATTCCCTCTTTAGATAATCAATATTTCCGGAAATTCTTTCGAGAATGGCGAATCGTTCTTCTTGTGAGCCTCCGTTTGTCAAGTACCGCTTTATGGCCAAAAGGCCTGTTCCAAGTTCGTCATGTATCTTAATCTTGGCGTTCAATTTTTCTTTGGCGGCTATTGTCTGCAAAATATCATCACGGTATTCACTAAGTTTTCTGTTTAACTTTTTGACTGCTTCCTTTTGATTATCAAGGAACCGTGTTTTTTCATATTCTTCCGAAATATCCACCGCATTAATCATACTGTACGTAACATAATCGTCCGTTATATGAGTTTTGTAAAAGCACCACGCTTCGTTTTCGGATAAAAGACGCAGTATTCTGCCATCCGCCGGAAGTTCGTTCGCTTCTTCTATTTCGCTTTTTGAAAATGCAGCCTCTTCGAAAAAAAGACCGTTCAAAAGAACATTACCTGTCATCCTGCGGCAAAGCCTTTCCATTTCCGTATTTTTAAAAACGATTCTGCCGTCACTGTCATAGCACACAATTCCTGTCGGAAGCGTATCAACCGCTTCTTTGATTGAACTGTTCGTAATATGTGTACGATTCCATACCACGCTGATATGTATCATCCATGCTTCCAAAATCGTTCCTGCCATGTATATTCCCATCATAGCTGCTACAGGAAGTTCACCGTAACGCGGCACAATTGTACGAAGAAACGGATTTTGTATTTCCTTATAACTAACCGCAGCAACGCACTGGAAATTCAGATATGAAAAAGCCATAAATATTACGTAAAAAGCATTTCGAAGCCACAGCGGGAGATTCCGCTTTTCAAAGCAATTCCCCACAAAAATGAGTACTGCTCCCCATAAAAGAATCATCGCCCAGCAACCAAACAAACATAAATAACCTTCACTCAAAAGACCGAACTGTTGCATCATGATTCACCGCCTTCCTTAAAGGAGACGACTACCGTAAGTCCATCTTCGTAATCAAGCGCTATGCTTCCCCGTAAGCGCAGGAATTCATCGTTTTCTATCCATGATTTATCAAACACGGCATCTTTATCCATGGACAACCTTAGCGAAAACACATCTTTCTTCTTTCCCACGGAAACCAGCAGGCTCTTTGCACTATACAGATTATTTTCAACTACGGACTCAAATGCGGCATATGCCACCGTCATAACTTCCTTGGGCAGTCTGAATCGTTCTGTGGGAGATAAAACTACTTCAAGATTGCATAAACTTATGTATCCGGACGACTCGAAAAGAGCGGTATGCAGTTCCTCGACCGGCAATTTTCCATCATCGGTTTCAATAAGCTCCATATTGCTTCTTCTTTTGATATACGCGTCCAACACAGCAATCTTTGCAATGTTCATATCAAAGTTGTCATCGGTTATTCCATCTATCAGTTCACTGATTTTTTCAAGCTGTGGTTTGACAATATGTGAAATATTATCGTAAAGATTGTTTCTGGTATCCAGTTTCGAACGTTCTTCCTTTACGGCAATATCGCTTTTTAGGAATTCATTTCTGGTTTCGATTCTTTCCGTTACTTCGGCAATATTCCTGTTCAGTTCGTTCAATTTCGAAATATCCGCAGCCCACGAAACATAACCGCCACTTATTTCTTTTTTGAAAACATGCGTATTTGCATTTTCTTCGAAAGATTTCTCGCCGTTTTTTGATGCATAAAGAGTATTCCCCGATGCATCGGTTATTTTTATCATTCTGTCAGAGAGAGAAAAAAGTCTCTTGTAACCGGTATTGGCCTGAATCAAGCCTGTCAGGATACATGCTTCTGTCAGAGAGATGACCAAAAATGCGTACTCCTCTACAAAAGACCAGATTGTAACGCCCATGAACTTCGGTGCATCAAAAATGCTCAGGACTAGCAAAAGAAAGCCTGTAATAAAGAACGTCAGCGGTATCCATATTTTCTTTTTGGCTGAATAAAGGGCGCACTTTCTGAATATAATACCCAGGGCGCCGGCAAAAAGAATGTATATCCACGCGTAGCATACATAAAACAGACTTCCGTGACCATAACTTCCCGTTGCTCCGGCAGTATCTCCCGCAGTAATAAATACAAGATTATGAAAATCATTGGTATATATAAGGATGATCAGAATTACAGACGGGGCTCCCCAAAGAAGGTATTTTTTGTCCACGTGATCCTCGTCCGTCAAATTGATTGAAACAGCCAGGAAAAACGTAAGAAACGGGACCGTTTCCAATACCACGTAATAGGAATACCACAGGTAACGCAACGTAACAACACTGTCCCATATGAATTTGTACCTGGCCAGTTGAACTAAAAGTGCAACAAGCAATAAACCCGCTATCCCTATAAGGATTCTGCGGGTTCTTTTGTTGATAATGCGGTTTTGTACAGTTAACGTCCACACCAGTACGCATACGCCGTAAAAAATTTGGCATATACTGTCCGCTATATCAATACCGTACAACAGTATATGCCCTGCTCCGCCTATGGCGAACAGTAGAATAACCGCTATTACATTAATATGTTCTCTGACTTTCTTCACAAAGCTATCCTCGAACAACTATCCCGCGGGAAACGCCGGGGGAGTGCTTATTTATCAGAATAAATAAGCGAAAAAGCATATCCGTCTATATCAATCTCTGCAGAAAGGATCTTGTCATCAAGATCCTTGTCATAAAAAATCTTTGTCATTCCGTTTTTGTCTATTCCGATAATAGCAAATGTTCTTCCCGGGTTCTGATATTGAGCCGGTATGTTCAATACAAGTTTTCCGGATTTTTTGTCATAGTTGGGTTTACTCTTTCCCGTGGCATCAAGATTAAAATTAAATGAAAATGCTTCAGCGAATTCTTTCGGAGTCGCAGCTTTAAATGCAGCTTCGCACAACGCTCCCTGCTTTTCAATCGTGCAAATACCACTCAGGCTCTTTCCGCCAAAGCTCTGCATTAATACCATACGGGGTTTCGCCGGAATATCAACAATGCTTTCTGCTACTGTAGAATTATTTACAATTATAGGTTCATCATCTGTGGGTTCGACTATGGGTGCATTTTCATCCAAAGTTAATTCACCGCTATCCGGATTGACGTGCCCATATTTGGGATCGATGTTTACATTTCCGGCTAAGCTTGCTGTGCCACCGTTTCCGTTACCGATAGCGGCTCCGCCGCCGGCACTCTTTGCCTTAATTAATCCACCTCTTATGTTCACGGTTCCAACATCTCCGTTATTTCCGCCACCGATTCCGGCTCCGTTGGTGCCTCCGGTAGCAGTCACATTACCTCCATAAATATTGACAGTGCCTCCGTTACCATTATATCCTCCACCGATTCCGGCCGCCTGAGCACTGCCAACAGCGGTTACGTTTACATCTCCGGCGTTAATTGTTATATCTCCTCCTTGATTGCTGCCAGGTCCGCCGCCGATTCCGGCCCCGCCGTATCCGCCGTAGGCTTCAACAGTTCCGCCGTTTATCGTAACAATACTGCACCCGGTACCATTTCCGCCACCTATTCCGGCTCCAAGTGCTTCCTCATTGTGTACAATTACTACCGATTGATTCCCATTGATAGTAATGAATCCGCTATTTGCTGCGCTGGCTCCGCTTCCTATCCCGGCGCCTCCGCTGGGCGAGCCTGTAACGGTAACATTTCCACCGTTAATAGTTATATCGCCGCCACCGCCATTTGACCCGCCGCCGATTCCGGCCGCATATGCTGCTGAAGTGACTTCTATGTTTCCACCGTTAATAGTTATTTCGCCGCCATCTCCGCCATTTCCGCCACCTATTCCGGCTCCGTTGGTGCCTCCTTGTACGGTAATCTTACCGCCGGATATAGAAATTGTGCCTGCGCTTTGGTTATTATTGCCACCGATTCCGGCGTTGCCGCTATCAACATCATCGATTTTTAATTGGCCCATGGAATCGTCTGGACTTTGCGCATAGATATATAATTGTGCCTCGTTTGAAACATTTATTCCCTTTTGAGCTGTCAGTACAAAACCATTACACAGAATCAATTTAGCAGCACCGCTGACTGTAATTCGGTCAGCCACTACAGTATCTCTTATGACAGCATAGTTGTTGCCTCCGGCGAGACTGGTTGTGCTACTGGTTATTTCAGTATATTCGCCGTCAAGAAGTGATTGCTCATCACCGTTTTCATCAAGATAATTTATTGTTTCTGCGTAGGCTTCAACACTTTCAATCTGCGAAAATACCAATGCCACGCCAAACGCAACAACACATGCTTTCTTTAGAAATACATTCTTTGAAATATTCTTAAACATATAGCATTTATTCCTTTTCTGTATTTATCAAAACGGTCAGCAACCGAACATTTATTTTCTAAACTCTTCTTCCGTAATCAATTTACCACCGCAAACTTTCAATATTTGACCAAAGCCTGCCCATTCACCGTCCAAAGCAAACTGGGTCCAATCATAATTTGCAGGTACCACAGTTTCATAATAGTTATTCTGATAACGGAATTTAAGCGTAACAGCTACGGGCTGATTGCTTAAATATTCAAGAGTATCTTTATCAAAACTGTAAAATGTACTTGAAGTAATTGTAACCGAATCTTCTGACTCCTGCGCAGAGAATTTCCACTCCGTATCGAAATCCTGTTTATTCATTACAGCATTTTTGACTTCCGACATCCATAGTTGCTGAGCAAAACCATAATCAACGGTAGGCTCGTTACATACACTGCAATAGATTACCGGAACACCATAATAATTCAGCATATATGTACCGTTAGAATTCTTTGCCGGAGCCATTTGAGCTTCTGCGGCATGAGATGCATGTGCTTCTTTCGCATTCGCAGAGGCCTCTGCAGGTTTCGGTTCCGAGGGATTTGTATCTCTGTATTGGTTAGCGTGTACTTCTATTTTAAAAGAACTATCATCTCTGTAGACCCCAAGCTCTCTGCGAATGAATTCAACATCAAATATGCCATCCTCGGGGACCACTTCTCCTCCATCTTTTTGAAATCTCACCTGTAAAAGGAGATGTTCCGGATTTTCATCAGCATAGTAATTAAAATGAATCTCACCGCAATCTCTTCTGATAATTCCCGGAAAGTATTGTGAATAATATGAACTTCCAACCTTAACATCCTCAAGATAAATCGGAGCTTCCTCATAAGCCTTCGCATATATCGAAAAAGAAGATACGATTATCAGTGCCATTAAGAAACCAAAAACACGTTGAAATTTTTTCATGATTTTCCCCTTTCTAAGGGACGGTCCTTTTTCCACAAGGATGTGTACTTTGGCGCGGTCCATCCCATCTCATTCTATAACTTACGTCTGTCCCGGCTTCGCATTCACAACCATCGGAGTCGCATATTCAGTCAATGTGAATCCAAGTGCAGATATAATCTGAATATTTCTCCTCCGAAACAATAAACACGATTTATATTAACTTATTACATTATAATCCACTTTTCAATAATACTGTGGCCGGTCATCCGATACACCACCCATTTTCTAAGAAAAATGGTTATTTTAACATAAATTCGTTCAATTCCTTTCTGCTATTGATTCCAAGCTTATTAAATACGTTTGTTATATGGCTTTTGACCGTATTAATATTAAGTTCAAGATAATCAGCTATTTCAGCATTGGTCCAACCTTTATTGGCAAGCATTGCTACGGTAAACTCGGTTGTTGTCAGGGTATCTGCGACATTGCTGTTGGTGATTGGATTGTGAACACGTCTCCACCCATAGCTGAATTGGTATGTTATTCCTATTATCTTTTCATAATATGCCTTTTCATTTTTCTTAAGACATATTTCTATCAAGCCCTGTAAAAGTCCATGGTGCTCACCTATAGGCTCAAACAGACCGTCATCCTTAGCCAAAGCGAATGCTTTACGAAAAAATTCCTTGCCTAACTCAACCTTCTCAAGACTCATAGCATTCATTGCGCCGGAAAGGTACAAATATATAGTAGGAATCAGATAACTTTCGCCTTCAAGTGCAAGACTTGTCTCAACTATGCCAATCCCCTTTTCATATTCACCATTTAAGTAAGCCTGATGCGCCAGTACATAACAGCCAAATATTTTTAGCCCGGGCGGCAGCAAAGAAAGGTAATTGTTAAGTGAAGGCACCCCACTGACTTTTAAATGCAAAAGAACATTGCCCGCGTTGGCAACAAACACCAGCATTGCCTGCGCCCCTTGGTCTGTACAGCTACTAAGGCCTGAATTAATCATGCCGTATATGACATCAAGACCTTTCATTGCCTTTTCCTGTCTGTTAAGAAACAGATTACTGAAGACATACATAAACCAGGCAGACATCTTAAGATTCAGATCCGAGTGATTAATATACCTTGAAGTAATCGCTTCACTCTCTGAATGCATGCCGGTAAAATAATAATACTCGGCAAGTGCCATTTCCCTTGTCTGAGTTTCAGATAATGTATCTATGTATGATCTAACTTCACCCCTGTTAAGCTTTGAATTAGTCAGTGGCATCGGTATATATGAACTTGAGTTTCGTTGTTCCATCTCTACCATCACAGCTTGCTCGTATAATCAACTCTTTGTACTTAACCATGTGGATAAATCCATATCGTTTATTGTAACATATTGGCAATTATCATTTCTATTATTACAACGCACTTTTTCACCTGACTTTTCGGGCTCCCGTTGCCGCGATTGATACCTTTCAAGAATCCCGGCAATAAATGCTTACTGATGATAAACCGTTTGCGATAGGCGCTCTCCGGTTCAGAGCGGACCGCTCTGCCGGGGTTGCAGTAGGAAAGTATATTTCGCGCAATCAAAAAGACCACCACTAGTCCTGAGAAAACTTTGGCAGTCTTTTTAGATTATCAAACATAATCGGGCTAACCGTCTATCGGTAGCACCTTTGTGTTTTTATTATATGCTTAGAGAGCATATTGTCAAATTACTAAAACCTATTGTTTCTACTAATTTGCTCCGTAAAGTTCGGCCATCTTAGCAGGTCCGTACCAATCAAAATTAAGGTCAATTGGTGTTCCTGCAGGAATGGTTATCTCCTGCTTTACGTGGTTCCATTTGTAATGGAATACGAAGGTTACGTTCTGTGCTGACTTATCAACCAGCTTAGCCATGAAGCTCTTCGGGAATGAGTTCCACTCACCAAACTCAAAGGTAATCGTCTGTCCTGACTTGGCTGCGTTAATCATTGACGTCGCATAATCATTCAATGCATATCCGTATGCGGAAAGGGGCTGCGTATTTCTTGTTGCCCCGCAGGAACAAACCTCACCCTCCAAGCCATCGGAATCAGGTGTTGCTTCATAGATGGTCTGCCATGTGAAGTTGTGAACATGTTCCGGCGTATTATCCGGCGGTACCGGAGCAGACAT
>JAZUFW010000007.1:0-18128 GCA_045640905.1 Lachnospiraceae bacterium | reverse complement strand
AGCTGCACCTACAATGACCAGCATTATTATGAGCTTTATATTTTTTTTCATAAAACCCCTTTCTTAATGGAATATTTGTTGCAAATATACTACAATACAATAAGAGTTTGTTACTATACACAGTCCTCCACTACATTCGCAATCATCGCGGTACGTGCTTCAAAGCTTGCATCGCAAGCGGATTGTTCATGTAGTTGAGTTCCTGCTTCGCAGGCTTGATATATGAACAATACTTGCATCTTACATGCAAGCATGACGTTACAGGTATTGTTCATATATCAACTTTGAATAGCAACATTAGTATAGCACAAATGTGGGCAGGATTGATATTGATATGAGAGAAGAAGAACTGATTGTTTACAAACATTTTGAGGGCGAGGAAGCCCTTTTGTTAAGTGACATGGTTTACCTGATGGAAAACTATGACAGCGATGAAAAGAGCATTGATTCGCTTAGAAGCATGTTCTACGAAAATATGCACAGGCTTTTGGAATTGGCAGGGAATCACGGCTTTTACGGAAATTTATGGCATTGCTATTTAGCCAATTTGCTGGTAAATAACGAAAACGCATATTCGCGTGCCACGGAGATTCGAGGCGGCGTTGAAGGCAGCATAAACGAAGCCGTTTTGCATGACATAGTTATTTTTAAAGAGTTTTTTGACTATAATTTTGATCCCATGGTGGAAAAACTCGGAATCAAAGGGTTTGATCTGATTAAAGAATATGTTTCGTCAGACCCGGAATCCAAAGTATACAATTCGAGAATCTGTGAGAGAATTTGTTCTCTTGCTGCCAAATTTACCAACGACAATACACCTGAGGAGATGAAAGATTCGCTTACGGAGTTTTATAAAGATTACGGGGTAGGCAAATTTGGTTTACATAAAGCATTCCGTATCGAGCCTGACGGAACAGGAGACCAGGCGAAGATAGTCCCGATATTGAATATTGCACACGTTAATCTGGATGATTTGGTCGGATATGAAATTCCGAAACAAAAGCTGATTGATAATACCGAAGCTTTTGTAAACGGCAAAAAGGCAAATAACTGTTTGCTTTACGGTGATGCCGGAACGGGAAAGTCGAGCTCGATAAAAGGCATAGCCAACGGATATTATGAAAAGGGACTTCGAATAATTGAAGTTTATAAGCATCAGTTCAAATATCTGAATGATGTGATTACGCAGATAAAGAACAGAAATTACAAGTTCATCATTTACATGGATGATTTGAGTTTCGAGGATTTTGAAATTGAATATAAGTATTTGAAGGCTGTAATCGAAGGCGGCTTGGAGAAAAAGCCGAAGAACGTTTTGATTTATGCAACCAGTAATCGTCGCCATCTCGTGCGCGAGAAGTTTTCGGATAAGGAAGACCGCGATGAAGATTTGCACACAAACGACACGGTGCAGGAGAAATTGTCTTTGTCCAACCGATTCGGTGTATCCATCTATTTTGGAAAGCCGGATAAGAAGGAGTTCCAGAACATCGTTCGTGTTTTGGCCGAAAGGAACGGCTTGAATATTCCCGAAGAGGAGTTATTGATGGGGGCTAATGCGTGGGAACTTTCTCACGGAGGACTTTCGGGCAGAACGGCACAGCAGTTTATCGATTATTTGCTTGGTAAAGAGGATTAGTATATGGCAGTTAAAACTTTTGCGGCTATAGATGTAGGTTCATATGAAGTTTCGATGAAGATTTTTGAGGTTTCCAAAAAGAACGGAATGCGTCAGATCGATCACATCATTCGAAGCATAGAAATGGGCACCGAGACATATTCGAGCGGTATGATCAGCTACAAACATGTTGAGGAATTGTGCGATACGCTGCGTGAGTTTAATAAAATAATGCAAACCTACAGGGTTGAGGACTATAAAGCATACGGAACAAGTGCCATCAGAGAAACGAAGAATACCTCGATACTGCTTGACCTCATTAAGCAGAGAACAGGCATAGATGTTGAAGTGTTGAGTAATTCCGAGCAGCGTTTTCTGGACTATAAATCCATAGCTTTCCAGGGCGAACTGTTTGATAACTTTATCAAAAAAGGAACGGTTATTTTGGACGTCGGCGGAGGCAGCATTCAGTTATCTTTGTTCGATGAAGAAACATTGATTTCAACACAGAACATGAAGCTGGGCGTTCTTCGATTAAAGGAGCGACTGAATACCTTGGGAGCGTCAATGCGTCAGTATGAAACGCTGATAGATGAAATATGCATGTCGCAGCTAAACACCTATAAGAAACTTTACTGCAAGAATAAGGAAATAGAGAACATTATTATTGTAGATGATTATATTTCCACGGCTATCAATCGAAAATCAAGCGAACATATTGTCAAAGATACTCCGGATATAGCCATTATCAACAAATATATAGAAATGATAGGAAATACGAGCCGTAGTGAATTGGCGGCTTCTTTGGGAATGTCGGAAGATGATATACCGCTTTTTTATATTTCGATTCTTTTGCTACGCTGTGTTATGTCAACCACTGGAGCGCGAACCATATGGACACCGGGCGTAACGCTGTGCGACGGTATTGCGTATGAGTATGCGGAAGAAAGCGAAAACATAAAGACCAACCATGACTTTGAAAAAGATATTTTGGCATGCGCCAAGCAGATATCGCAAAGATATCAAGGCTCGAAGAAACGTTCCGAGACGCTTCGAAACATTGCGCTTACTGTTTTTGATGCTACCAAAGAAATAAACGGTCTGACGCAAAGAGACAGGCTGCTGCTCGAGATTTCAACAATTTTGCATGATTGCGGTAAATACATCAGTATGCTGAATCTGGCGGACTGTTCCTACAATATTATTAAATATACCGAGATTATAGGGCTGTCACATAAAGAAAGAATGATTATTGCCAACGTGGTCAGGTACAATCAGCTGGAATTTGAGTATTATGACGACTTGGCCGACAAAGGTGACTTTGAACGCATGGATCACATGAAAACGGCCAAACTTACGGCTATTTTGAGACTGGCGAACGGACTCGACAGATCCCATAAGGAAAAATTTAAAGGTGTGAATGTCAAGGTGGCCGGAAATAACCTGGAGATTGAGGTTACTACCGACGAAGACGTTACCCTGGAAAAGGGCTTATTCGGAGCCCGTGCCAAGTTCTTCGAAGAAGTTTACAACATTAAGCCTGTTATAAAGCAAAAGAGATCATTTTAAGTAATAAAGTTTATTTTGGAGGAAAGCCATGAAAGAAATAGACTATTCCGATTATAAATATTACGAAAACAGGGAACTCAGCTGGATTAAGTTCAATGAAAGAGTTCTTTCCGAAGCGGTTGATGAAGATAATCCGCTGTTTGAGCGAATTAAGTTTTTGAGTATCACGGCGTCTAACCTTGATGAATTTATCATGGTTCGTGTGGCATCGTTGGTTGACATGCTGAGTGCCGGATATGGTAAACCGGATATTTCGGGCATGATGGTCGAAGAGCAGATAGCCAAGGTAAATGCCGCTATCCACGAGCAGATGGATCATCAGTATGATGTGTACAATAATCTTTTGGTTCCCGGCCTAAGTAAAGAGGGACTTAATATTATTTCCCGTCACGAGGATTTGTCACCAAAAGACGGAGAGTATATCGACCGATTTTTTGAAAAGGAAGTATATCCCGTATTAACTCCAATGGCGGTTGATTCATCGCGTCCTTTTCCTTTAATCAGAAATAAGTCGCTGAACATAGGGGCTTTGCTCAAAGGAAAAAATTCGGAAGAGGACGAATTCGATTTCGCCACGGTACAGGTGCCTTCGGTACTTCCGCGTGTGGTTGAGTTACCGTTGGTTCCCGGCGAAAACAAGAAAGTGATACTTCTTGAGGAAGTTATTGAAAGAAATATAGCCAAACTGTTTTTAAATTATGATGTGGTATGTGCTTATCCGTTTCGAATAATGCGAAACGCCGACCTTTCTATCGACGAAGAAGAGGCGGCTGATTTGCTTAAAGAAATCGAGCGCCAGGTCAGAATGAGACAGTGGGGCGAGGCTATACGTCTGGAGGTTCCCTCGGATGTTGACGAGAGACTTTTGCGAATAATCAGCGATGAACTGCTTCTTGATGACAGACAGGTCTTTTCCGTTTCGGGACCGCTCGATTTGACGTTTTTAATGAAAATCTATGCTTTCAACGGATTTGATTATCTCAAAGAACATTCATATTTGAAAGGACAGCCGGTTCCTCAATTACCGGCAGGTTGCGATATTTTTAACAGAATACGTGAACAGGATATTATTCTGTTCCATCCGTATCAGTCCTTTGAACCGGTAGTTGATTTTATTAAAAGTGCGGCGAAGGACCCGCAGGTACTGGCCATAAAGCAGACCTTGTATCGTGTTTCCGGTAATTCCCCGATTATTTCGGCTTTGGCGCAGGCTGCGGAGAACGGAAAACAGGTTACCGTACTGGTTGAACTGAAAGCCAGATTCGACGAAGAAAATAACATTATCTGGGCCAGAAGACTTGAGCATGCAGGATGCCATGTTATTTACGGGTTGGTTGGATTGAAGACACACTCAAAGATTACTTTGGTGGTCAGAAGAGAAGAAGACGGCATAAAGAGATACGTTCATTTGGGAACCGGAAATTATAATGACAGTACGGCCAAGCTGTATACGGATATAGGCCTTTTGACGGCAAACGAAGCCATAGGCGAAGATGCTACTGCCGTATTCAATATGCTGAGCGGATATTCGGAACCGCTGAACTGGAATAAGCTGACGCTGGCCCCTTTGTGGCTTAAGGAGAAATTCCTGTTTCTGATTCGCAGGGAAAAGGAAAACGCCTTAAAGGGAGAAAAGGGCAGGATAATCGCCAAGATGAACAGTCTGTGCGATCCCGATGTAATTAAAGCCCTTTATGAAGCGGCTGCCGCCGGAGTAAAAATCGATTTGATAGTCAGAGGCATATGCTGCCTGAAAACAGGAGTGAGCGGAACCCACAATAATATATCTGTCAGATCGATAGTTGGTAACTTCCTGGAGCATGCCAGAATATTCTATTTTGAAAATGCCGGAAAATCCGAGTACTATTGCGCATCGGCGGACTGGATGCCCAGAAATCTGGAGCGACGTGTGGAAATACTGTTCCCGATAGAAGGAGAATTCCTGACGGGAGTTTTGCGAAGAATACTTGATGACCAGTTAAAGGATAATGAAAAGGCACATATTCTTAACGAAAAGGGCGTTTATATTCGCGTTAAGGATATAGAAAGAAATGCCGAGGAACAGCAGAGCGCATTTAACTCGCAGCTGGAGTTTGGCCTGCGCGGACAAAAGGCAACGGAGTTATTGGAACATGAGCACTCCGAGCGCGTGTTCATTCCAAAGTTTTCGCAGGAATAGTGGAACTGCGGTTGACATAATGAATGGAGTTATGTCAACGAAAGGAGCGGGATGGTTAACATAAATGGAATGTTATGTTAACAGTGGATTCATGTTGTTTTTTATCACTTTATTCTGCATTATGAGTTATTGATGAATTGCTTTTATACTAAGGGGGCAGGTTGGTGTTTATGAAAATGAAGAAGAGAATAAATTTATTAATTACAATTGTAATGTCGTTTACAATGATATGGGGGCTTACGATATGTACATTTGCAGGAACGATTATTGTTGAAGAACAACAGCCCGGAGATACAATAATAATTGATTACAACAGCAGATGTGACTATAGTCTTTGTCTGACAACGAACGACAGGAACATTGATGACAGTAATCCGGGGTACGGATATGCGAACTTTAATGACAAGTCCGTTCAGATATCGGCTTCTCCGTTTGATATAGACGGATATGTTTATTGTGGTGATCAGTTTCTTGACTTTAGAAATCATTCGGACGAAGCAGGGTTTGTTTTTTCTCAACAGAACGATGCTAGCCAATATGTAATTGGATACTCCAGCGGAAAGATTGTACATGGATATTCTCGGGATGTTCTTCCGCAATTACCGGATACGGATGAGCGTGTTGGCAAATATGGTGAGATAATGGGTGGCGAATACAGACTCATAAGAAATGATTTCTACAAAGCCCCCGCGCCTGTAACCGGAGGTGATAGCTCACCTGTTGCGCCCGCGTGCAGTCATGATTTTGTCTGGCAGACCATTAATGCTCCTACCTCAACGGACTATGGTACGGAAGGACTCGTTTGTTCTAAGTGCGGAGCCATCGGAAATACTCAAAAGATGCCGCCTCAGGGTGAATGGGGAATTTCAAAAATAGAAAACATAAAGTCCGGTGAGACGATGGTACTTGATTTCGGACCGTGGAATTCGTTCTCCAAAGCTTTCCTTGAAAAGGTTGCCGCCAATCAAAGAGGAACCTTTATATTCCGATATACATACATGGGCAACTTATATGAAGTAACCATTAAGCCCGGAGATATAACGGCTCTTGACTTTGACTGGTACGGACCGGCCAAAATGGCTGAAATGTTTGATACGGTTATTACGAAGATGTAAATTTTAACAGATTAATTGTTTTTATGCAGATAAAGGCCCATAATTTCTTGCGAAATTATGGGCTTTTTGATATCTTTGAGCATCATGGAGTTGAGTTATGTCAACCGCGCTTGAACCGCCAATATCCTCGAGTTATGTTAACTGCACTTGAGCCGCCAATATTGTTGAGTTATGTTAACTACATTCCGAAACCGGAATTGCAGAATTACTTATCCATTTTTACAATACGGTTGCTGAGTTATGTCAACCGCCTCAACGCGACACGCTCGAGTTATGTTAACTATTTTCCACATCTGATTCTTCACGAATCCATCGTTCCAGTTCCGACTTATCTCTGTATCCTGATTTGCTGCTGACGGTTTTCTCTTTCCTTACAATAATCAATGTAGGTACACTCTTAACTTTGTACTTTTCGGCCAGCTCCGGACACTCTTCAATATCTACCTTCATGAAACACATTTTTCCGCTGTAATCCGTGCTTAATGAATCAATAATCGGCGCAATCATTTTGCAGGGGCTGCACCACTTGGCGTAGAAATCTATAAAGATTGGTTTTTTTTCTTTTTCCAGTTTCTTTTCATATTCGTCTATACTTTTTATTTCTTTCATATAGTTTTCCTTTCTTTTGTGTTCATCTGTTTTTCAGGGATATCCTCTGTATATGTTAATTTTATTAGTTTTCCGAAGTCTTTCAGTATCATGAATCATGAAGTTTTAGTTTTCGAAGGAGCGCTTTGGTATGTTTCAATGTAATTTTCATGCTCAAGAAGCGAAGAAATCAAGGAAACGACCCTTGACATACACTTGGTAAAATGTTATGTTTTTCATGGAGCGCAAGCGGTTGCGCTACTGTTGCGTTATTTTTAGGGAAAAGGAATTACTATGGCAGAAAAACCGATCACAATAGGCGATATAGCCAAGGCGCTGGGAGTTTCCAAAACTACCGTTTCCAGAGCCATTTCCGGCAAGGGCAGAATCAGTGAGGAAACAATACAAAGAGTCAACAGATATATCGAAAAGCACAATTACAGACCGAATTCGATAGCCAAATCTCTGGCGGAGTCAAAATCGTATAATATCGGATTCGTTATGCCGAAAGATTACGGAATTACTGACCTGCCGTTTTATCAAAAATGTCTGTGGGGAATCAGTCAGGTAGCCATGGACAATGATTACGATGTATTGGTGACTATCGTATCTGACAACGATATCTCGCAACTTTCCAGAGTGGTAACCAATAATAAAGTTGACGGAATCATATTGGGGCGTACCAGTTCGGAGAACACCATCGAACAATTTCTCCGTTCAAAAAATGTTCCGTTCGTTACGGTAGGTTCATCCGTGGACAGCACTGTTTTGCAGGTTGACAACGATCACGAAAGCGCCTGCTGCGATCTGATGACCAAATTGCTGAAATCCGGAATCCGAGATATTGCCCTCATTGGCATGGATACCAAGTATATCGTTAACAGGAATCGTTATCACGGTTACAGACGTGCGTTTGAAAACCTGGATTTGCAGATACATGAAGACAGGATATATTTGTCCAAAATTACAGCTGCCGAAGTCGAAGAGGCTGTTGATGATATTTTGAAAAAGGATATTGAGTGCATAGTCTGCATGGACGATGAAGTCTGCACAAAGGTTTTGAACAAGCTTAACCGCGATCACATCAGAATCCCCGAAGATATCAAGGTTGCATCTTTTTATAATTCAAATACTTTGGGCTACAGTCCGGTAAAAATCACTGCTATAAACTTTGATGAAACAAAATTGGGGCAGGTTTCGGCCAAAATGCTTTTTGACCAGATAAATAAAGAAGAGCCGATTAAGAAAGTCCTGTTGGGATATGAGATAGACTTAAGAGAATCAACCGGCCATAAGAAAAAATAAATCTTTTTGGAATATTTATTCTGCACCGGCAGTGCATAAGGAGGAAATATGAGAGTAGGTATTTTAGGCGCAGGCGGAATCGCACGCAGCATGGCTACGGCCGTAAACGGATTAATGGCTCAAAATGAAGACGTTGAGTTATATGCCGTATCATCCAGAGATATTGATAAAGCCACAGCTTTTCAAAAGGAATGGAGCGTTACTACGGCATACGGTTCATATGAAGAAATGCTAAGTGACGATAAAGTCGATTTGGTATATGTCGCAACACCGCATTCGCACCATGCGCAGCATACGCGTATGTGCATAGAACACAATAAAGCCGCACTTGTTGAAAAAGCATTTACGGCCAATGCAAAAGAGGCACGTGAAGTCCTTAACATGGCTAAGGAAAGAAAAGTTTTCGTAACCGAAGCTATTTGGACCAGATACATGCCCAGTCGTCGACTGATAGATGAAACGATTAGTTCGGGAATAATTGGTGATGTCAGGAAGCTGACAGCCGATTTGTCGTATCCGATTTGGAATATTCAAAGGAATTACGATCCGAACCTGGCAGGCGGCGCCATACTGGATTTGGGTGTATATCCAATCAATTTCGCAACCATGGCCGTTGGAAGTAAGGTAAAGAAAATATCCGGATACTGTACATATTTTGACACAGGTGTCGATTCTTCGGACAACATCACTATCGAGTATGAAAACGGAGTGCTTGCTTCACTTTCCGCAAGTTTTCTCTCTCCGAGTCCGAGAACAGGTGTGATATACGGAAGTAAAGGATATATTTCGGTTCAAAACATTAATAATCCCGAAAAAATCGAAGTATTTAACGAAAATCATGAGTTGATAAAAAACGTTGAAGTTCCAAAGCAGATTAACGGATATGAATATGAGGTTTTGGCCTGCAAAAAGGCTTTGGAAGAGGGAAAACTCGAGTGCGAAGACATGCCGCACGATGAAACGATTCGTATCATGGAACTGATGGATGAATTGAGAAAACAGTGGAATATCAAATTCCCCTTTGAGGGTTAAAGGAGTCACTAAAATGGATAAATTTATAGTAAACATTATTCACAGACCGGAAATGGTTCCCGAGTATGCCGAGAAGGTTACCGGACACGGCAAAGCCGAGGATATTTCGAGAAAAGCGTTGCTGACGGAATCTTTGGATATTTTTAAATTCCAACAGGAAACAGCGCATAAAAACGGACTGAAAACAACGATACAAATGACATATGCGTCACTTTTTAACGATGAAGCCATCAGCATCGCCAAAGAGCATCATGAAAAGTATGGGGATGAAATAGCACTTTCACTCTTGGGACTACCCTGCAAGGAATTCCGCGAAAAATACAAGACCAAGGATTTTTGTATCTGGATGTTTTCGATGGAGGACAAAATGTCCATAGTCGACGATGTTTTCGGCAAATTTAAGGAAGCGTTCGGCTTTTATCCGGAGTCAACCGGCTCATATTATTTGGATGCTGAGTTGGTTAACTACATTAAGGAAAAATATCCGATGGTAAAATGTGCCGTGGCAACCTGCTGGGAAGAAGGACCCAAGGCGTATCATACCTGCAATAATTCGTGGTACACCTTTATGGATGGCGGACCGTGGGCTCCCTGGATTCCTTCCAAGCAGAATGTACATGCACCGGCTACAGACGAAACCGAAGACAGCGGAATTGTTGCCATTCCTCATTTGTCGAGAGATTTGCTGGCCTGCTATGACGGAAACGGTTCGAATTTCGGAACACATCCCCAGAATGTCCTGAGAGGAATGATATACGACACAAAAACCTGGGAGTTTCCGTATCTTTATAACTTGATTGATCAGTACAGATCATTGGAAAAATACAACAATGGATATGCTTATAATATGATGTTTGTAGGACCCGGCTGGTTAAATAAAATGGGCCGATGGGAGCAACCTTACGAGCTTTTGAAAAAGTCTTACGAAGAAGGCATGAAGTATTACGGAGACCTTAAAAAAGAAGGTCTTTTGGATGATATGACCATGGCGGATTTCGCTGATTACTATCGTGCGAAAAAGACATACACGGAACCCGAATGTGCTCTTTGGAGAGATATTCTTTACGGCTCCGATAAACAGCTTTTCTGGTATACCGATCCATATATGAGAGCGTGCATAAATATGGATCAGGGCGGGGCACTGGTTGATTTGAGACCGTATGCAGCCAAATTGAATTGGCCTGTCGGAATCGGAACAAAGCATGTTTATGATGCTTCATATCCTTTCCTTATTCAGGAAAAATACAGGGCCGGCTATTTTACGCATTATGCAGGAGAAGGTACGATACGTTCTGCCAAACTGTCGTATAACGGTGAAGAGGTTGATTTGTGTTTGTGCCGTACTCATGCGAAGTTTAGCGAAGAAATACTTGAGGGCGGAAAAAAGAAGCGTGTGTTGACACTAAAGAGCGTTGATATTGAGTTCAGTGATTTGACGGTTACGCTGCAGACGAAAATTATCTTCGAAGAAGCAACCGGAATTATTGAACATCGAAGAGAAATTCTCAACATGTCAAAACCGGATGCAACGGTTACCCTGAATGAATACATGGTTGCCTGCTACGGGACAACCGAATACAGTGAAGATATGACAGGTGTGTCACTTTATACAGTCGGCGGAGACAATGAAACTCAAATCGAATACGCATATAAATGCCGTGAGGCCGAAAGCAAAAATGCTACATGCGTTCAGGCAGTGGTTCCTCAGATTGAGACCAAGGTTTCTATGGGAATGACTAAAGAAGGATCTGTCGGGTATATCAAAGAAGGTTATGCTTTCAGCCCCATGTTTACTTTGGGGTATACCGCAACAATTTCTGATAAGGAGGCTGTTTCAACATGGCTCAAGCTGGAAAAGGCAAATTAAATTACAGATGCCCGGCATGCTTTATGCGGGATTTGGATATCGATATGTTTTATGACAAGGATAAGGACGAGTATTATTGCTTAAGATGTCAATATCGCGGCAATGAAAAGGATGTACTTGAAAAGAACGAGATGATCAGGTTCAAATACGGCGCAATGCATCAAAGATTTACTTCTTTTGATTGCGATTAAGTCTTTTATGAGGAAGAATATGGCTTTGGATAATGCGTTTGTTTATGGGGCAGACATAGGATGGGCGCCTCAACTGGAAAAGCTGGGATATGTCTTTTTGAACCCCTGCGGTGAACAAAAAGACATTTTCGAAATATTGTCTTCATTCGGGGTTAATGCCGTAAGGTTCAGACTGTTTGTGAACCCACCTAAAAGCGGATTTTGGGATAAAACGCCTACCGAAAGATGCATGATGGGATATTGCGACACCGAGAGCGTTATTTGTGCTTCTAAGCGTGCGCAAAAGGCCGGAATGAAAATCATGCTCGATTTTCATTACAGTGATTATTTTGCCGATCCGCATTATCAGATTCTGCCCGAAGCGTGGAAAAATCATAGCATATCAGAACTTACGGAAGATGTTGCCAGGTATACATGCCTTACGATGAACAGATTTAAAGATGAAGGCATTATTCCGACATGGGTGCAGGTCGGAAATGAAATTAACCCGGGAATGATGCTTCCGATGGGAGATATGAAAGAACATCCCGATTATCTGGTTTCGTTTTTAAATGCAGGATATGATTCGGTAAAGAAAGTCTTTCCGGAATGTGATGTTATAACGCACTTGGCTTGCGGAGCAGACCCTTTGGGCATTACCGAATGGTTTGATTCCTTTTTTGCCCATGGCGGAAGAACAGATATTATCGGATTGTCGCATTATCCGTATTGGTATGACATGATGGAAAACGTATCCTTCGGTGATTTGGGAGAGTGCATGTGCGAGTATGTGAAAAAATATAAAAAGCCATGCATGGTCGTTGAAGTCGGTTCGGAGGACGATAACGAAGAAAAGTCTTTTGCACTTATAAAAGATACGATAAATGCATTGAAAATGATTCCGAATAAGCAGGGATTGGGCGTATTTTACTGGGAACCGGAAGCTTCGAGGGAAGTGCTGCCGGATAAGTATCCGCTCGGGGCATCAAAGCTTATTTCGGATCATGAGATAAAATTTACAAATGCTCTTTCGGCTTATGGAAATTACCGATGATTTCAAATATAATTATTGGTAGTAACATAGCGAAAGGGTAGAAAATATGTCTTCTTTCAGAGTTGTTTTGGCGTCGGGTTCGCCCCGCCGAAAAGAGATATTGGAACAGGTAGGAGTTGAATTTGAGGTGTGGCCTTCTTCGGTCGAAGAAGTGATTTCGAGTAATGTGCCTCAGGATGTCTGTGTAGAGTTATGTAAACAAAAAGCACTTGATGTGGCTTCCCAGATCAAAACATATAACGAAAGCCATGCGGATTTGACTTCACCTCAGGATATACTTGTTATAGGCGCTGATACCATTGTCAGTTTTGACGGAGAAATTCTCGGTAAGCCTCGTGATGAAGAGGATGCCGTAAATATGTTATGTAAACTACAAGGCAATACTCACCAGGTATTTACGGGAGTATGTCTTGTTTTTATTTCCAAGGACGGACGCGTTGGGGAAACGAGCTTTTTTGACGAAACCGACGTTACTTTCTATCCGGTTACCACGGAAAGAATAAGGTCCTATGTTGAATCGGGAGAACCCATGGACAAGGCAGGTTCTTACGGAATTCAAGGGTATTTTGCCAAATACATAAAGGAAATAAAAGGAAACTATAATAACGTAATGGGTTTTCCGATAGGAAGAATCATTAACGAACTCGACAAATTGGGGGTCGAACTCTGACCCCCCGGGGACGGGGTTAAGGGGTCAAAATATGTGGCATTTCTTTGCCTGTGGTACAGATCCTCGCCGCCTCTTGGATTTTCTTGCCTCGATTAGCAATCCAAAGGCCCCATCCTTGTGAAAAAAGGACAGTCCCTAGTGATATGTGCTATAATATTTTGAAGGTATTGTTTTTGAAAGGGGGCTCTTTATGCCGGAATATGATGATGCTGTTTTGGAATGCTTTTTGAAGAATCAAGGACAGTTGTTCCCGGAAGAAGATGTATGCGAAACGCTTGAAGAAGCACGCGATTTTCTCGAGGAGAATTTTGCTGTGGTAGTCGATTCCCTTAAGGAAGTCATGGAGTTTTTCGAAGAGGAAGGACTTGATTTGGAAGGAATGGATGAAGATTCCATCCTGGATGCTGACGAGGTCTTTGACATTGGGGACGGCAGATATTTGATTATTGAAGGATAATGTCAATTGAGACAGCCGGCTTAATTGACGGTAAATCAGAAAGAGGTATTGTTTTGAATATTATTTTGCTCTCCGGAGGCTCAGGTAAACGCTTGTGGCCTTTATCCAATGACGTCAGATCCAAGCAGTTTATTAAACTGTTCAAAACCGATGACGGTGAGTATGAATCCATGGTGCAGAGAATGTATCGACAGATTAAAGCAGTTGATTCCGATGCATCCGTAACCATAGGCACCAGTAAAACACAGGTTTCGGCGATTAACAATCAGGTCGGAATAAATGTCGGTATATGCGTAGAACCGTGCAGACGCGATACGTTTCCCGCAATTGCGCTCGCAGCGGCTTATCTTAAGGATTTTGAAAACCTTGACGAAAATGAACCGGTAGTTGTATGTCCGGTAGATCCGTATGTCGATGAAGAATATTTCAAGGCTCTGAGTGTTATTTCCGATATTGCCGCGAACGATGATGCCAATTTGATTTTGCTCGGAATGGAGCCCACATATCCTTCGGAAAAGTATGGATATATTATTCCCGAAAGTGACACGCTTGTCAGTAAAGTGCGTTCTTTCAAGGAAAAGCCTGATGTTGAAACGGCAAAGAAATATTTGGAACAGGGAGCTTTGTGGAACGGAGGCGTTTTTGCCTTCAAACTGAAGTATGTGCTTAATAGAGCTCATGAACTTATTGACTTTACCGATTTCCATGACCTGCGTGCGAAATACGATACTGTGCAGAAGATTTCTTTCGACTACGCCGTAGTAGAGAAGGAAACTAATATAAAGGTTATGCGCTTTTCCGGTCAGTGGAAAGATTTGGGAACTTGGAATACCCTGACAGAGGCCATGGACGAGCCGGTGATCGGTGATGGCATTTTGAACGAGAAATGCTCAAACGTGCACGTGATAAATGAACTCGACATGCCAATCTTATGTATGGGATTAAAGGATGTGGTAGTAGCAGCTTCTCCCGAAGGTATATTAGTTTCGGACAAGAGTGAAAGTTCTTATATTAAGCCCTATGTTGAGAAAATATCGAATCCGATAATGTTTGCCGAAAAGTCATGGGGAAGTTTCAGAATACTTGATGTGCAGGATTATTCTTTGACCATTAGGGTTACTTTGATGCCGGGACACAAGATGAATTATCATTACCATAATGAGCGTGATGAGGTATGGACCATCCTGTCGGGAAACGGCGTGGTAGTTGTTGACGGTACGAAGATGACCGTAGGCCCGGGAGATGTTGTAAAGATGCCTCGGGGCATAAAGCACACCATATACGCCATCTCGGAACTAAAGGTTATGGAAGTGCAGCTTGGCAAAGAAATCAGAGTCGCCGACAAGGTCAAAGTTGATTTGGATGTTGAGATATGAATAGTTGAAATATAAAAACTTCGGGAGTCGTACGGCTCCCGAAGTTTTCTTATTTAGGAAATTCCGTTACCAATATAACAATGAAGAAACAAGATTTGCCCTCCAGATGGTTGAATTCAGGGCATTGACTTCAACATTCAAGCTGGCCAATTGAGAAGAGATAATTGACTGGTTGAAGGAAATCTCTTCCAGCTGATTGCTGATTTGAACCATTCCTGCTTGCATATTTGTACGATGAAGAAAAGTGTCATAACTGGTTATGGCTTCTCGCAGGTTATCGACTCTTGAATTGATATATGATTCATAGAAATAATTCAATGCGTGCGAGGTCCGATATTGAGGTGGGGTATACTGAATATATTGTGCAAGCGATCTACAGATGCAGGTTATGTTCCTTTCACTATTTGATTTCACCTGCTTAGCACGCGGTATACCGATAAGCCATGCAATGGACTTCCAAATATGACGCAGTATATTTAAGAACAGATTAAATATAAAAGGACATATAAGAAACATACTTGCTAGTAATATTACTCCATACACAGCAAGGTTTGTGTCATCAGGAAACACACTATCTAAAGACCACATTCCCAGGAAACCAAGAATAGAACCAACAAAATATACAAGCCAACGGTTATATTTTATGTACGAAAATCTTGGTTTGTTACTCAAGTAGTCTGATGCAGCGTTCATAGCATCAACATTTCGCTCAATTTCTGCCACAGGCTCAACTAATTTTCCATAAAGGGTAAAGAGCAAATCGTTTGTAGGCTTGTCGTATACAATCTCTATTCGTTCGGCAAATTCGGATTGGCTGATGCCCAAATTCTTCATGGATTCGACAGAAACATTATTATTGCGTTGAGCCGGTGCTTGTGTCGAAACTTGTGTAGGAACTGTCGAAAGATGGCTACTATTATTTGTCAGTGAAAGTTGTTTTCCACATCCGGAACAAAATATGGAATTGTCTGAGATTTGTTTACCACAGAATTTGCAATACATAAGATGCCTTTCTTCGAGTTGTTGTCATAATAATCAACTCAGAATATTGTAAAAATATGCATACCTTCGATTATCGTTTGCTGCTGTGCTTGGCTTTAATTTTCTGGAAATTTTTTACTATGCATCTTACAATAATAGCCCAAGCGAGTAAAAGTAATACAATAGGCAATATTTTACCCAATATTCCTGGGGCACGGGATGCCGGACCTACAAGACAGGAACAGAGAATTACACCAAACGTCATAGGGAGCCAGGACTTTATTATGCTTAAGAAAAACCAACCTATAAGAATAAAAATGTTTAAATCTTTCATTTTGCACCTCGTTATATTATTTATGAATTATTAAAAACAGTGTCTTGCTACAAAAAATACAATTCTGCATTTTATTGAATGCGTTCATATTCATTTAGTTTCTCTATGACTTCGTCATATGAATCCTCGGGATAACATGCACATATATCTTCGAATTCCAATCCGCTTGATTCCAAAGAAGTGTTATATACGGTAACCAACGAATAAATATCATGTTGGTACATGCCATCAAAGGATTTAAATATGAACCCTATAGAACTTTTTGCATTATCCGGATTTGAATATAGATAATATCCATATAAATAGGGACCTTCGACAAATTCTACTTCAGTAAATTCGTGCACAGATCCATAGCATTTAAGATATTCTTCTGATGCCAATTCCTTTATTCTTTCTATTTCACTGTCAGATATCTGAGACAAATCGGTGACGTAATTCTTATGTTTTTCAATGGATATGCAGCTGCCATGAGAAATTGAAAAATCTTGAACAGAGTAGTCATTTTTGTTGATGATGAATGCGTAATCATAATTTGCCATTTTAAGATCGTAACCAGATTCCATCATATTTTGAAGAACGATGTTTTCATCTGAAACAAATCGAATTTCAATTTGGTCATCTGTTGACCTCACTTCGCTTTCTTTTTTATCCCATGTATAGAAATATTTTTCGCCCAATGTTTGAACTTCGTCATAATCCATATCCATAATGTCGTCAAACGAAATGCCATCTATGAAATGACAGAAGTTATATGCATCCGAGCACAGAGAAATCTGTGTCACTATTCCCTGAAAAGCCTTAGCGGTTTCATCTTTGCAATTACGCACATCAACTTTAAACCAATCTATCCCGTCGCGAGTTATAGTATAAGTCTCGGTTTTGTTAGCGGTAATTAATGCTGAAGAAACAAAATCATGCTCATATTCAATTTTTTGGGAGTCCACCATTTTGAAGAAATCATCTGCGTTCATTCCGGGACGCAGCATCATATCATCAACCTGAAATACTAAATCGTCAGAAGATACATCATTCCATTCCGGAGAGGGCTTACTTTCTTTATATTGACTGAGTAGAAGTTCTTTTTCTTCTTCGGGGGTGAGCTCGGATTCTTCTTCGGAATCATTGTCATTTGCTTTTTTGTTCTTTTTGTTTTTCTTTGAATCGGCGTTATCATCAATATCATCCATGGCTGAGTTGAAAGCAAGGCGCATATCGACTATTGCCTCAGCGTCTTCGTCTGATAAATCTTCACCGAATTGTTTTTTGAATTTCTCTTTTACTTCATCTGCTGCTTGCTTCTTCTCGTATTCGACGAGCGCATTGCCTAAAGCATCGCAACCGGCAAAAGAGAGAGTAAGCATAAAAAGAAGAATACTTATTAAAATTTTGCGTTTCATGGAAACCTCCGATTAATTTGAATTTGTGTATTATCTACAAGAGAATGAAAATCACACTAGAAAATTGTAGCACAAATGCATTACGCCTGCAATGCATTTGCAATGCATACCGCAAAAAGAAATGGCATTAAAATTGTCCTTAAATGGAGGGCTAACATAATGCAATCGTTTAAATTGAAATCGGATATAAAAGAAACAGAAAACAAAACCGTTAGGTTTCCTATTGAACTTATTAATGAAATAGAGTCAACAATTTCAGGCAAGAATGTTTCTTTTTCAGGTTTTGTTTTACAAGCATGCAGATATGCCCTTGATAATATCCAGCTTGAGGATAAATAGAATTAAATAAAGCGTTTATTTGATAGCCCACCAATGGTGGGCTTTTTGTATATACTCTGAATATATAATTGTCCGAA
>JAZUFW010000006.1:0-15027 GCA_045640905.1 Lachnospiraceae bacterium | reverse complement strand
AAGTTTACTTTCCGGTAGCTTTCTTTTCCTTAATCTTTTGAACCAGTTCTTCTTTTAAATCTCTGGTCTTATCCTTAATTCTGTTGGACACCGATGCGGAACCCAGAATTGTAGCAACCATCTTTGATGCAACATCCAATTCACCTCTGTCACATGCCATAACTGCCAGCAGGTAGTCAACGGTAGTCTCATCCATTCCGGCCATAGGATAATTTTCCGACATTCGAGCCTGAACGAAACCTTCATATGCATTATCCATGAATTCTTTTTCTTTTTCGCTCAATTCTTTGCATTTATCATCATAGTCGGGATCTCTCTTATCAAGAGCCTCCTTGTATGATCTGCACAGCCAACCGCCCTTCAGGCAGATATATGCCTTTTCGGATGCTTTCGATTTTTTGTAAATAGCTGATGCCAATGCCAAGGTAATATTTTCAAGAGCTTCATCGAATGTTATAATGTCACGTTTTGTCACATTTCCGGTATATGCCTTTGAAATAGCTTCCATAACCCACTTTCGCTGAGTCGGAGTCAAATTTCCAAAGTATCTGCCCATAACGGCATATCCACAGCACTGGCAAACCACGGGCTCATATTTAATCGGTTCCACGCCTTCATATACGGGACGCAAATCTCTGTCCATGCTTATCATTCGTGCTTTACCGGACTTCATCGTCAATGCTTCTATAGGCGAATCACATATGGGACATTCATATTTCTTAGGAAATATGAAATCACGTTCATCAAGAACAACTTCTTTTTTCTCCGCTTCAGGCGCTGCCTTCTTCTCCGGTTTTGTGTTCTCGGCATACATGTCATCCGAATTTAAATTGTTTAATCCAAACTTTGCCAATCCATCCAATAATCCCATAAAATACCTCTTTCATGTATAGTGATTCAGTTTCTTAATAAGTGAAGCACCAACTTATCAATTATTATGAAGTGTAGGCAGGTACTTGCTTTCAAACTCTGCCTGTCTCAAAGGTTTATCAAAGTAAAATCCCTGTATCAAATCGACGGGAAGTTTCTTTAATATATCCAACTGTTCTTGTGTTTCGACCCCTTCAACACACAAGTTAACTCCGATAGCATCTGCCAATTCTCCGACCATCTTCACAAACGAAGCCGCATATGCATCATCCTCAAGATTTTTAATGAACGTCTGGTCAACCTTTATGACATCAAAAGGAATCTCTCGAATGTGGTTCAGTGAAGAATATCCTGTGCCGAAATCATCCAGTGCTATTCTGACACCCAATGATTTAATGCGTCCGAGAATCTTTTTCATTCTCTCCATGTCATTTATCGCCAGAGACTCTGTAACCTCCAACGTCAGGTTATGCGGGTTTATTCCCGTTTCTTTGATAGTTTTTTCGACTATCTCCACCACATCCGTCTGTAAAAGCTGAACTACGGATAAGTTAACGTTAATTCTGTGATTCGGATATCCGTTATCATTCCAGTTACGAAGAGTATTGCAGGCATCATATAAAACATAATTTCCGATAGGATTAATCAATCCTAAATACTCAGCCAACGGTATAAATTCACCCGGAGAAACAAATCCCATCTCCGATGAATTCCATCTGATAAGTGCTTCGGCACCTGTACAAGGGCTGCCGGGCTTTGAAATATCAACAATAGGCTGATAGTATACCTCAAACTCTTTGAATCCGCCGCTAGTAGCATCTCGCATATTCTTTTCCATATCAAGACGCTGATGCGAAGCGGATGAAATATTGTCGGAATAGGAAGCAACACGATTCTTTCCGCTCTTTTTTGCTTCATACATCGCAATATCGGCTTTTTTAATCAAATCATGGACACCTGTTCCGTAGTTAGGGAATTCAACAATACCCATACTCATCGTACAATAATAATCGGCGTCCTTTAAAAACCACGGTTTTGCGAAAATGTCCTTGATTTCCGCAACTATATGATTAATTCTGGGATACTGCTCCGGCGAAATGATAATGACAAATTCGTCTCCACCCATTCGATAACACGTGTTCTGTATTCCCGAAACACGCTGCAGCGAATGTGATATAGCCTTCAGCAGTACATCTCCGTATTGATGTCCCAGTCCGTCATTAATATGCTTAAAGTCATCCAAATCAAGATAAAGCAGTGCGCCCGTCTTTCCTATATGACCGGCTTCATCAATCATCTTGGCCAAATCTCTTTCACAACACATTCTGTTAAACAGACCTGTCAGGAAATCGGTATAAGCCTGCTGTTCTATCTTCTTTTGATATATTTTCTTTTCCGTAACATCATAGAGCGCACATAAAAGAACCTGATTTCCATCCACCCATTTTATTTGAGTGTAATACAAATCATACCATTTTTCATCAGACTCTTTATATACTTCGGATGCTCCACTCTCTGCATTAATTCCCGAAGAAATCAATGCATCTATTGTGCCTTCTCGTATTTCCTTTCCGAAAAGGGAATACATTACGCTGTTTGCAAACAGCATTTTATGAGAATTGAACTCTCTGACATAAACGGCAGAACCGACGTTATCAAGTATTCTTTCAATCGACTCATACGAACCGGCAATGGAATTACGCTGAATACGTCTGGTCAGTATGCTTTGAAGAATCTTTACAGAGTCATTAATAAACTTTATCTCTTCAATCGTCCATACACGGCTCTTGCTCTTTTCGTAGAAGCAGGCATACATATTGGGACTGCCGTTAATGATGACCGGTATAATCATCATGGCTTCTATTCCCAAAGAATCCATCTGTTCCTTTTCAATAGTGCTCATAACGGCTGAGGATGACAAAACCATCGGCTTGTTTACTCTTTGGAGCATTCCCGCCGTAAAATCATCGCCGTCATATATTGATCCCTGTCTCGGAGTCTTTGAATATGCCGCAAGGACTTCGATATTGCTTGAATCCTTTTTGATTCGACAAATAACATTGTTTTCAACTTCCAAAAATCTGCCGATAATCTCAAGCAGACGAAGCATTATCTTTTCTATGGGTTCCTCGTTCTCAAGGAGTGAAACAACATCCGTCAGTGCTTCGCTTCTACGCAGATTAACCGTCAGTTCTTCTTCCGAAGAACGGCTTCTTCTGCTTTCAGCTTCGGCGGATACGATAGAAATTCTGTATTCAAAGAGAGCTTTCGAAAAGTCTCTTAATGCATCCACTACAGAATAGAACTGGCTCTCGGAAAGTGTACGCGTGAATCCGGAAAGAGGAGGATACATATAACTATCCTCGGCAAAAACGTCATCCAGGACACCACAAACAAGCCAGTTAACAACCGGCTTGCCTGCTATTTTTGTGGATACCGCAGCGACCTTGAAATTAGGATATTTCGTATTTTCTACAGCCTGATCTTCGAGAGAACTGTCCGATACTCTCTCAAGCATGTCGAGAAACTGGTTTTCGTCTGCGATTTCTTTTATTCTTTGAATTTCAGGCTCATAGCCTATAAATTCGGTCAGGGCATTTCCCGAATTATCAACACATTGAATATATACATGCGTTGAAGACGCGAAGTGATTAGCCCATTTCGTCAGTTGTTCACTTTCGGCGAATCCGCGAAGCAGTGAACCCGTATTCTGACGTAAAAGCTGATTGTCATTACCCAGCATGACAACCTCCTGGATATTTATTCGTTAACGGAATAGTTGGGAGATTCCTTTGTAATCTGAATATCGTGAGGATGAGATTCCTTCAGCGAAGCTGCAGTAATCTTCACGAACTTTCCGTTATTTTGCAATTCTTCAATAGTCTTGGTACCGCAGTAACCCATTCCGGAACGAAGACCGCCCATGAGCTGGAATACAGTATCTTCAACTGTTCCCTTATATGCTACACGACCTTCAACGCCTTCGGGTACAAGCTTCTTGGCATTTTCCTGGAAATATCTGTCCTTGGATCCGTTTTCCATGGCTGCAATTGAGCCCATGCCTCTGTATACCTTATATTTACGTCCCTGATACAATTCATATGTTCCGGGTGATTCTTCACATCCTGCGAAGATAGATCCCATCATACATACATTACCGCCGGCTGCGATAGCCTTGGTCATATCTCCGGAATACTTAATACCACCGTCAGCAATAATCGGAATACCGTATTCCTTGGCAACCTTGAATGAATCCATAATAGCGGTAATCTGAGGGACACCGATACCTGCTACAACACGTGTCGTACAGATAGATCCGGGACCGATACCAACCTTTACGGCATCAGCACCTGCTTCAATCAGGGCTCTTGTTCCTTCACCGGTAGCTACATTTCCTGCTATAACCGGCAAATCGGGGAAGGCTTCCTTTATCATGCGAAGGGCACGAAGAACATTCTCCGAATGACCATGAGCCGAATCAAGAACTATAACATCGACCTTGGCTTCAACCAAAGCCTTAACTCTGTCTAAAACATTGGCCGTAATACCAACTCCGGCACCGCACAGAAGTCTGCCCTGCGCATCCTTGGCTGCCAGAGGATATTTAATGGCCTTTTCTATATCTTTAATCGTAATCAAACCGACCAGATTAAAATCGTCATCTACAATAGGTAACTTTTCTTTGCGGGCTGCTGCCAATATCTTCTTGGCATCTTCCAATGTGATTCCCGCTTTTGCCGTAACGAGATTTGTGCTCGTCATCGACTCGCTGATTTTCTTTGAATAATCTGTTTCGAACTTCAAATCACGGTTGGTAATAATACCTACCAGTTTTTTGCCTTCAGTAATGGGGACACCTGAGATGCGGTATTTAGCCATTAATTCATCTGCATCCTTTAGTGTATGATTAGCTGTCAGTGAAAAAGGATCTGTAATGACACCGTTTTCAGATCTCTTTACCTTGTCAACCTCGTCAGCCTGCTCTTCGATTGACATGTTCTTGTGAATAATACCGATTCCGCCCTGTCTGGCCATAGCTATAGCCATACGATGCTCCGTAACGGTATCCATACCTGCACTCATCATAGGAATATTCAAACGAATAGTCTTTGTAAGCTGAGTGGTCAGGTCGACTTCATTGGGTACTACCTGTGAATAGGCAGGCACCAACAGTACGTCATCAAACGTAATTCCTTCACCAATAATCTGACCCATGATTATTCTCCTTATATAAAATTAATAATAGTAACCGATATAAATTTACGAAGTAAATACTTTTCTGGGAGCTACATTATACACAGCTTTGACGAATTCCGGCGAAGGCTCCAAAATGACCTTTTCCTGTCCTTCATAAAAGAAGGCATATCTCAAATCCGGCTGCTTCTCAACTCCCGAACTGTAATCCTTTTCCTTAACTTTTCGATTCTTATAATCGTCCAGTTTATATGAAAAAACAGGCGCCAGTATTTCCATTTTTTCAACGTCATACTTAGCAACCTTTTTTCTCTTGGTCTGATTCAATATTTTGTCTATTGATATTTCTCTGTCAACATAGAGATACTCATACTCCACATTGATGCTCATGCCCATATAGTAAGCACCCGCTCCGAGTAAAATAGCAAAAAGAAAAATTACTACGGAACTTGAAGCCATACCCAGCAATCCCACTATCACAGTCAAAGCGATAAGCAGATATCTTAAAAATTTAAGCAACGGCTTAGTTTCTCTTTTTACCATGCATTCAACGTATGTTTCGTTCATGAATTACTCCTTTACATATTACAGAATATCTATTCCATAGTAGCATAAAAGCACTGTTTTTTAAAGTCAAAAGGTAGCTTTGAATTACCAAAAATAAAGTAATTGTTTGTAATCATACTCGCTCTCAAACATAAAATCAAGGAATTTTAAACTTTCTTCGATTTTAGTGGTATTTCCCGCTATGGCAAAGACGGGGATCATTGAATGATATGCATCCGTTCCCACAATAAAGGGGGATTCATCTATTACTATTCCGACGGGAACAGGGTCTGCCAAAGCCGACGGATCAAGATGTTTTTCGAGTTCTTCCTGCATTTTTTCCAATGTATTATATTGTGACTTATCGGTTATGGGATTTTCTGCAAATACATCTTCTTCGAGCCTCAGAGCCTCTTTCATATCGATATAGTATATTTTTCCTTCGTACAAAGACATTTCCTCGGGGGAAAGAACTGTCGACAGATCAAGGAAGCACTGGTTCATCGCATAATTTACAAAGTTTACCGAATCAAAAACCAACCCATCCAATTCCCGAGCCTGCAAAGAGGCGGCAAGTTTGGTTGAAGTAGACACATCCTCCTGCCCCATACCGTCAATCGTAAGTCGCGACTCGGAATCAATGTAGCATTCATACTCTTCGGTATCGAAATTCGCATATTCTGCAAAAGCAGTCTGCAGTTTCTCTCTGTCTATCCCGTTAGCATTAATCAGCATACCGTAATAGCAATAGTCCTTGGCGGTAGCCATTGTATATACGATACTGATTAGTACTGCTGCAATGATTACAACTGCCAGCGCGTGAAATTTATAATATCCCACATAATAGGCAATCTTTTCTTTCAGCGGCTTGTCCTTCATCTTGGCTCTTTGATCCTTGGACTCTTCCGATACATTATTGCCTTGAAGTGTATGTTTATTATCGTTGTTGTTTTGGGGTGTTTCAACCTGCTTGGTCTCTTCGTTGTAGACTAATTTCATAGAATAACTCCGTATTAATAGATGATTTTAGTATATCTTAAGACAGGATACATTTTCGGTCAACAAAACAATTATTAAACATTTATAAAAACGAAGGCATGTCGCAAGCGACATGCCTAATAATCTTAAAGTTGTGCAGTTACGTAAATATCGTATATTGCCTTTATCGCATTTTCAAAATCCGCATTTTCAACACCGATTATGATGTTCAATTCCGATGAACCCTGATCGATCATCTTTATATTGATATTGGCATGTGCCAATGCCGAAAAGATTCTGCCTGCAGTTCCTCTAGTAGACTTCATTCCTCGTCCTACTACGGCAATAAGCGCAAGATCCGAATCTATCTCGATGCTGTCAGGTGAAGTCAGTCTGTGAATCTCGGAAACAACTTTTTGTTCCTTGGCTATGAATTCATCCTGGTGAACAAAAACTGTCAGTGTATCTATACCGGAAGGCATATGTTCAAATGATATTCCGTTATCCTCAAAAGCCTGCAATACTTTTCGTCCGAATCCGATTTCCGAATTCATCTTGGCCTTATCAATATTTACGGCACAGAATCCCTTCTTTCCGGCAATACCGGTTATTGTGTACTTGGATTTTTGACAAGTACTTTCAACAATCCACGTTCCTTCATCCTCAGGAGCATTTGTATTTCTGATATTGATGGGAATGCCCTCACGTCTTACCGGGAAAATTGCATCTTCATGAAATACATTGAATCCCATATATGAAAGCTCACGCAATTCTTTATATGTGATTGTTTCGATTCCTACGGGATTGCTGATTATTCTGGGATCTACAATCAAAAGTCCCGAAACGTCCGTCCAGTTTTCATATACCGAAGCCTTTGCGGCACGAGCCACTATCGATCCCGTAATATCCGAACCGCCTCGTGAAAATGTCTTTACTCTGCCATCGGCATATGCTCCGTAAAATCCGGGGATAACGGCATGATCATGATCTTTGAGGGCCTGCATCATACGCTTGTTTGTATGTTCGGAATCAAATTCACCGTCATCATAGAACAGGATAACATCTGCAGGGTCAATCATATCAAAACCTAAATACTTCGACATGACTATACCGTTCAAATATTCGCCGCGGGATGCCGCATAATCAACACCGGCCTTTTCTTTAAACTTCTTTTCGATAATATCAAATTCACTGTTAAGTGAAAGGTCAAGCCCAAGTCCCGAAATTATTTCTTCATAACGGGCTTTAATCGCATCAAGCTGCTTCTTGAAGTTTTTGCCGTCAACTGCCAAAGCATAACATTCATAAAGCATATCGGTTACTTTTGTATCCTTCGAATTTCTCTTTCCCGGAGCCGAAGGAACCACATAACATCTTTCTTTGTCGGCGCGGATGATATCTCCGACCTTTTTGAACTGTTCGGCAGAAGCCAAAGAACTACCGCCGAATTTGACAACTTTATTCATAATCTACCTCTCTCCTCTACCAGATTCTGATTCTGGAAATAATACCCAATTCCTTGGATTTTTCTTCAAATTCTTTTTCGCTCATCGTCTCCGTAACAAAAGCAAATTCTCCGGGAACCTCAGCGTTTATGGCGCTGACGCTTTCAAAGATTCTTAAGGCATCGGATTCTTTATCTTCGCTGCAGCGAACAAAGAACTTACTCTTTACATCACCGATTCCCTTCATCTTGACTTCTTCGGCGTCCCAGTTGCATTTAATGATTTTTCCGATATGACGCGTTGCATCAACGACATCGGATACTACCGCAGATGCTGTCGGCAGTTTGCCGGCTCCGCGACCGTAATACATAGAATCGCCCAGCATATTTCCGTGAACAAAAATAGCATTAAATACATCATTAACCATAGCCATGGGATGATCCTTTCCTACCAGGAAAGGTGAAACCATTGCAAAATATTCACCGTTTTCTTCGCGGCTTAAGCCGAACAGTTTAATGGTTTTGTTCATCTTTTTGGCATATGCGAAATCTGTGGCAGTAATCTTTGAAATACCTTCGGTATAAACGTTTTCATACTTCATGGTTTTGCCTGACATAAGTGAAGACAAAATAGCAATTTTTCTGCAGGCATCATAGCCTTCGATATCGGCTTCGGGATTTCTCTCGGCATATCCCTTTTCCTGCGCTTCTTTCAAAACGTCCTCGAACTTGCTGCCTTCTTTTTCCATCTTGGTCAGAATATAATTGGTGGTTCCGTTAAGTATTCCCGTAATAGAATCGATTCTCTCTGCCGTCAACGAATAATTGAGGGGTCTGATAATGGGAATACCGCCTCCTACCGATGCTTCGAAAAGATAATTACATACATGATCCTTTGCTATCTGAATCAATTCGGGACCGTGAGAAGCTACCAATTCCTTATTTGATGTACATACGCTTATTCCTTTTTCCAAAGCAGCTTTGGTAAATTCATAGGCAGGCTTAACTCCTCCCATTGTTTCGCAGATTACTTTAATCTCGGGATCATTAACAATAATATTAAAATCATGTACTACTTTTGCTTCATAAGGGTCGCCGGGAAAATCGCGCAAATCAAGAATGTACTTGACATTTATCTCTTCATCGGCACTTTTATTGACCCAGGCCTTATTCTCTTCAATAACTTCAACAACGCCGCTTCCTACGGTGCCGTATCCCAAAACTGCTACATTAACCATAAAACATTTCTCCTATTCTTGTGCTTTTAACTTTACGTGCTTAACCCCGTCATGCTGTTCTAATCTGGAAACCATCTTGGGAATGTCGCCGGTAGTTTCAAGCACTTCTATACTTAATGACAAAGACGCGCTTCCGTTAATCGGAATGCTCTGATGAATAGTCAGGATATTTGCTTTGGTGTCAGCTATAATGTGAAGCACCTCCGACAAAAGCCCCGGTTCATCCTTCATCTGAAAGCTCAGGTTGATTATTCTTCCTTTTCCTTCTTCATGGAACTCAAATATATCATCCTTATACTTGTAAAAAGAGCTGCGCGATATTCCCGCGCTTTCGGCAGCTTCATTAATGGACGAAACTCTGCCGGAATCAAGAAGTGTCTTTGCATTCATAACCTTTAAGAGCACTTCCGGGACCGCATGTTCAGTTAATACATAATATTTTTCCGACATATTATCACGCTTGTCTTTGCCATAAAGACACATGTCTTTGCTTTGTCCGCCGTTTACGGACACCTGTCTTTGTTCGAGGGATATAGTATCATATTTTGTAGTGCCAGGCAAGGACAAAAGACACAAAAAAGCGGGACATACCGTCCCGCCTTTTGTACAATTTATTTATCTGACATTTCCGTTTTTCATAATCACTTTGTTTTCGTACATTAATGCGTCCGCACGAGTCAGGGCATCACCGATAGAGCAATCTTTTCCTTGTATCAAATCCGACATGCCCGATGCTATCGATATTCTGTCTATCAAGGGAACATCAGCGGAAATATCTTTCATATTTTTTCTGAAACCGGACAGCAGTTTCTCACGATGCAGATAATCATCATTTGAAATCAGTGCCACAAACTCATCACCGCCGATTCTGAATACCGGTGAATGCTTAAAGGACTCACAGATAAATCGACAACAGTTTTTAATGTACACATCACCGAACTCATGTCCCAATTCATCATTCACAATCTTTAAATTGTTGATATCAAACATTGCTACCGAATAATCGGCACAATCGCCCGCCATAATTGACATATCAATATTGGTTTTGCATTCTTCAAAGGCAGTCCTGTTTCTGACTCCTGTCAAAGGATCCTTCTGCATCAATTCCGATAGTCTGCTGTTTAATGCGTTAACCTGCAGCGACTGTCTGTATCTTTCCAAAGTATTATTAAACGTCTTATGAAACTCTTCAAAAGTAGTATCCCCAAAATATTCAAGTAAATCGCGAAATACCATATATCCGCATACAAAACTCTGAAGGTAAATCGGCATAAATGTGTACACATGATTATCGCCGCTTTCATCATATCCCGGGATCAAATCATCATCGTCAAAGTCTATATCCGTAACCGGCTTCGAATTGGTCTTTGCCGTAATAATATCCATCTGCTCGTTAAAGCTGTATTTCGGCAATGTATCCACAGAATCATATGCCAAAGACGCGAAAAGCGGATCCATCAGTATATAGAAAGTATCTCCTTCTCGACCGTTGCTTCGTTCAAAAACATTTCGAAGTTTTTCGGACAGGTTGGAGTATTTATCGGAGTCCAGCGTGGCGAAAGCCATCGCATCCATTCGGCCTCTCTTATAACCGTTCAATACTCTGGTGGTATATGCCATTCGCAAAGCTTTATGGCGCAATTCTTCTTCATTTCTGCAGTTTTTGCATCCGCAGCTTTCACCCGGAATAAATCTGCAGGGACTGATCCATGTAGTATATATCTTTTCTTTATTAAAAAGGGACATCAACATTGATGCTGCTTTGGCACCCATCGATTCAAAATCCTGATCCACACTGGCTATCGAAGGATAGAAAACCTGTGATTCAAACAGATAATCAAATCCTGTCAGTATCACATCTTCCGGAGCACTCTTTCCGAGTTCTTCAAGTTTGATGCTGATGGCCAAAGCCAAAGGATCATTGGCACAAACCAACGCATCCGGCAATTCATCGGATTTTACAAGTTTCTCAACATAGTCCGTTGCCTCTCTCGTTTCCCAATTTGAATAAAAAACGTCTTTATCGTCAAATTTAAGTCCATGCTCTTCCATGGCAGTTTTGACTGCCGTCAGACGAGCGTTTGAATCTTCGTTTTCCGCTGAGCCTGCCACAAACTTTATGCTTTTCACCCCGTGTTGCTCGATGATATGGGAACAGAGGGATTTCATACCGATAAAGTTATCCACTCCGATATATACAAATCCGGGTTTCTTTACTCCCATACTGACTACGGGAATTCGCGCATCCATGCATCTTTTGCTGATATCTTCAATGACTTCGGGGAAATTCAGTCCGGCACCAAAAATAATGGCACCGTCATATTTCTTCAAATTGGGCAAATCATATATGCATGATTCACTCTTTCTGTCAACTTCATTACTGGCATAGGAAGCATAGCTCAGAAACATAAACAGATCGGCGCTTTGAGGAGGTAATCCCTTCATTACTCCGTTCATAAAGTTTTCCAGGTTTTCAGAATTCCAACCGTTTGCAAAAACAGCAATTTTCTTTTTCATCGTTTCCCCATCTACTTATTCAAGAGCGCTCCGGTCAATATCCGGAGCGCCCAGTAATTATTTATTGATCTTTGGTTTTCTTCAAACCGAGTCCGCAGGCTGCCGCACCGCTTACGCTGGACATTAAAGCAAATATCCAAACAAATATTGCGAGGCTGTCGCCTGTTCCGGGAGCTCTTCTCTTTCCTAATACTGCTCCGTCATGCGCTCTGCGTGCGCCCAAGACAGCACCGTTACCTGTTCTTCTGGCTCCGAGAACTTCTTCTACAGGAGGTTCCTCGGGAGGTTCGCCGGGAACATAAGGTGTAGGTGTAGGTCCGGGTGTATAGCTCGGCGTAGGTGTCGGATTACCCGGTGTAGGTGTCGGATTATCCGGTGTAGGTGTAGGAACAGGAGGAACATAAGTATTGGTCAATGTAAATACTATTGAGCCATCCTCCAAAGTATTCTTATCGATTGCAGGAGTGTATCCTGTAACATTTGCTTCACCCAAGGTGTACTCGATAAGTGTTCCGTGATCTCTGTACTTACGAAGGCCGCTCCATCCGTATGACCAGTTTCCTTCGGAATCCGGAGTAACTGTTACGGTTTCATACTCAGCGCCGTCCTTATACAAGGTTACCTGAATTTCCGTAGGTCTGATTCCTGCAGCGTCATCACCTACCCAGAGTTTGCTTCCGGATACGTTGATTGATGCAGGTACATGAGTATTCGTGATTGTAAATCTGTCTACTCCTGACTTGTATCCGTCCGGAACATCAACTTCCTTAACGAAGTATTCAATCTTCTTTCCGCCTTCATACTCAGGCAAATCCTTGAATTCATATGCCCATGTATCATCGTCTTTTCTTTCAACGGTTACAGATTCAACAGGTGCTTCCTCGCCTGCAACTCTCTTCCAAAGTTCAATCTTTACGGAAGCAGGTCTTAATCCGTCGGCATCACCGCCGTCATCCCATACCTTTGCACCTGAAATCGGAATCTTCGCAGGGTCATGGGTATTTGTCAGGATGAAGTTACCGTTACCTTCTGTTGAAGAAGGCTCGTAACTAAACTCCTTACTAAAGTCTTCGATAGACATTGTTCTTCCGTCTGTAAGAACTACGCTTACTTCCTTAACGGTGTATTTGTATTCGGCAGGTCCGAGCAATGTATCACGCTTTGTAGGAAGCTTGGTCCATTCGCACTTCCAATCATTGCCTGCGTTCAAAGCAACCGGTTCTCCGATAGCCTTATCGGTAATTCCGTCTTCATAAAGCTGAACAAATACCGTTTTAGGTCTTAAACCGTCCTGATCGTCACAGTCTGCCCATTCCTTGGTCGCCGTAATTACTCTGTCGGGACTGAAGGTATTTACGAGTTCAAACGTATATGCGTTTCCGTTCTTAACAGGTGTAAGGTCGGCACAATTATCAATGTAGCCTGTTACCGTTCCTTCAAGGATGGTGTATTCAATTTCTACACCGTCTTCGTACTTCGGCAGATCCTCAGATGTCCATGTCCATCCGTCAGCATCGGACAACCGGGCCGTAGCTACCGGCTTTGTCTTATCCGTACCGTAGATGTCGGCGGTAATGGATGAAGGTCTGGCATCATAATAATTATCTGTCTCAAAATACTTATCAACCCATGTCTTTTTAACGGTAATCTTTACATTTTCGGGTTCGTAGCTGTTAGTAAAGTTAAGTTTAGCTTCGTCCGGAGTTTCCGTATACTCGCGTCCCTGCAAATACGTTACAGTTTCTTTTGCTGTATACTTAATCTCTTTTCCGCCCTCATACTTAGGCAAATCCGTAAATGTATAGCCGGCCGTATTGTTTTTGAAGTCTGCTGTTGTAAATGTTACCGACTTATCAGCAAGTTCCGTCGTAATTCCGTCAACGGTCTTTGACAGGGTAATCGTAACCTTGGCAGGTCTGACTCCGTCACGGTTATCATCATCTGCCCATGTCTTGCTTACAGGTATTTCAATAACTTCAGGAGTGTAACTGTTGGTAAAGGTATATCCGTCAGCATTCTGCGAATATTTCTTTTCACCCTTATAAGTTACTTCCTCAACTGCGGTATATTCTACCTTTACACCACCGTTAGCATATACCGGCAGTTTTTCGAACGTATACGAATATGAAGCCTTATCATCGGTAAAGTCTGTCAATACAACATACTTATTATAAACAGCTTCCGTTCCTGCCATACCGACTAAAGTAATCTTTACGGAATCAGGTCTTACACCGTCCTGGTTATTGTTATCATCCCAGACCTTGGTTACCGTAATCTTTGTCTTTTCAGGCTCATACTTGTTTACGAAGTCATACTTGGAATCATCTGTTCTTACATATGTCTTCGATGAACCGTCTTTGTAGTTAACGGTTTCTGTAGCGGTGTACTCAATCTCAACTCTGCCGTTAGCATATTTAGGCAAGTCGGTAAATGTATATTCACCGTATCCGTTTTCATCAAACGTATCGATGGTCTGTGACTTATCAACTATTTCATCATTACCGGCCATACCGATTAATCTGATGGTAACCGATTCGGGTCTGACGCCGTCCTGGTTCTTGTTATCATCCCAGGTCTTTGAAACCTTAATCTCAGTTGTTTCCGGAATGTACGTATTTGTAATGTTGCTTCCGTCATATGAAACATTATACTTGGCATCGTAAAGTCCGGTAATCTGATTATTTGCATCGGTTCCTACTTCCTTAACGGTATAAACAATTGCTTTTCCGTCCTTGTTCTTAGGAAGGTCGATGAATGAATAATTCCAGGTTCCGTCTGTTCCGGCAGTTACAGTCTGAATCTTTCCTTCAACTGCTTCGCCGTCGGCGTAAAGCTGTACCTGAATGCTCTGAGGTCTTACACCGTCCTGATCCCTATTATCCTCCCAAATCTTTAATCCGCTTACAGAGGTAGTATCGGGAGTATGAGTATTTGTAATATTCATTCCGTCATATGAAGGAGCATAAAGCTGCTGATTATTTGAATCAACGATAGCTTCTTCCTTAACGGAATAAATAATTTCGTTTCCGTTGGCATACTTCGGAACATCGTTGAAGGTATACTTCCAATCGCCATTTGAATCAGGGATAACCGTCATGGCAGGAATTTCCGTGCCATCCTGATACTTGGCAGGGTTTCCGTTTGCAAGCAGGGTAATTACAATCGATTCAGGCCTTACACGATCCTGATTGTTATTGTCCTCCCATTTCTTTTCGCCTGAAACATTTATAAGTTCGGGAA
>JAZUFW010000005.1:0-22953 GCA_045640905.1 Lachnospiraceae bacterium | reverse complement strand
TCTGTTTTCTGTCACTTGTAACGATGAAGACAATAACCCATGCCTGACGGAAATACTATTGTTTATCAAAAACTCATATGGAGTGTACAGAAATGGTAACAGGCACCGGCGTTCATACGTTTGGTGATTTAGTGTATTCCTGTCATAATGGACCTCAGTCCTGCTTGTATTATGGTTCATGACCAATATGGTCTTCACCCAGCCGGGAATGCTGCTCAAACTGCAGAAACTTGCGGGATCTGCGCTGTTATGATAAAATAAATTGTTTATTGAAAGCAGTTATTCCGGTAAATACCGAAAATTCTCCTTACCATAAGAGGCCGATGATAAGTTGCCAAATCCATACTTCGGAGAGTGAAATCGCAAGCCTTTTGAACAGAAAAGGTTCTCTCATGAATGATTTACTGGATTTGTGACGGTTGATGGAATACAGATTTGTCTGATACTGGCAACTTGAAAACATGAACTTGGTTCAAAATCATTGGTAAAGGACAATGAACATGAGAATGACGAGCTAACTGTATTGAGTGGATTGACAGGCAGAATTCTTACCGGGCACATAGTGGTCAGATGCAGAAAAAAGATATATCAGAGTTAAGTATGATTTTTACATATGCCGGAGTTATATCCGGAATAGTTGGCAAGGTTACAGGATATTTTGATATCAATGCATAGACGGTGTGTCGTCGCTCAATGTGGATTATTAGTCTGCAACGGTTTATGGCATGAGCATGGAAAGGAGGTAGAATATGCACTACAAAGAAAAACACAGTTGGATGAAGCATTTTGACTTCATTGTGATTGATCTTTTATCCCTTTTGGGTTCTTTTTTGCTGGCTTTCCGACTGAAGTTCGGGGATCGGGAGATGAATGACAGATGGGACAGTATATTGCTTATTATCCTGCTCCTTCAGCTTGTTATCAATCTGTTGATGAATCCTTATTCCGGAATGCTGAGACGATCGTATTTTGTGACAATTATCCATAGCGGACAGATGGCTGTGATCAATCTGTTGATCACAACACTGTTCATTTATGTGATGAAATATGGTGATTCGTATTCCAGAGAAGTTATGCTGGAAACGTTCATCTTTTATTTTCTGTGTGTGCTTGTTCTGAAGTATGTCTGGAGAGAACTGCTTCTTTCAGGAAAAATCAGAACCAGAAGAAACAAACCCAAGACACTGGTGGTTGTAGGAAGTAAGGAATCGCTGGAACAGACTCTGAAAGATGCGGTAGCGGCGGATTTTCAGGAATATGAAATCAAGGCGGTTACCAGTGTGGATGGCTTTGACGGGAACAGTGATATCAACAGCAGGATTGATATAGCTGATCTGGAAAAGTTCACATTGGAAAACAGGATCGATGAGATCCTTATTGCTGTTGATCCGAAACGGGTGGATCGGGAAGCAATGGGCCGACTGATTGAAAATGGTATTCATATTCATGTGAATATAGAGAGCTTTTTCAACATAAAATCAGACGATCAGTTTGTATCCCGCATTGGTATCTGTAAAACGGTTACCATGGGAAGTTTTGATTTTTCTCCAAAGCAAAGAGCTTATTTGTTTTTTAAAAGGATTATTGATATATTGGCTGGCATTATTGGCTGCATCCTCCTGCTACCATTGACAGGGATGGTTAAGCTGATGAATGTTGTATCCGGAGATCATGCGAAAATTTTCTACAGGCAGCAACGGGTTGGCATTGACGGAAAGTTAATATCAATTTTCAAATTCCGATCAATGGTCCCGAATGCAAAAGAGATACTGAACGACATGCTGCAGGAGCCTGAGTGTGCAGCGGAATGGGCTGAGAATCAGAAATTCGAAAATGATCCCCGAATCACAAAAGTCGGTAATATTCTGAGGAAGACCTCATTGGATGAATGGCCGCAATTTATTAATGTTTTGATTGGCGATATGAGTTTGATTGGTCCTCGACCTTTAGTAGTTGGCGAACTGGAGGAACACGACGGTCTGCAGCTTTACACTAAGGTCAGGCCGGGTATTACCGGCTGGTGGGGATGTAACGGACGGTCCAATATCGACTATAAGGAACGACTGGATCTTGAATATCATTATGTAAAACATATTGGCCTGAGCATCGACATTATATGTATTCTGAGAACGATATCCGCGGTGCTTAAAAAAGCTGGAGCGAAATAAACTATGTATGATTATCTGATAGTTGGCGCTGGTTTATATGGCTCTGTTTTTGCCCGTCAGGCAACAGATGCAGGAAAGAAAGTCCTTGTGATCGACAAACGTGACCACATTGCTGGTAATGTTTATACTGAAAAGGTTGAGGGTATTAATATCCATAAATACGGAGCTCATATTTTCCATACAAACAATAAAGAAGTATGGGAATATATTCAGCGATTTGCTGTTTTCAATCGTTTTACGAATTCGCCGGTGGCTGACTATAAAGGTGAACTTTATTCTATGCCCTTCAATATGTATACTTTTAACAAGATGTGGGGTGTGGTAACACCGGAAGAAGCCACTGCGAAAATCAACGAACAACGGAAAGAAATCACCGGAGAACCGCAGAATCTCGAAGAGCAGGCTATCAGTCTGGTGGGTCGGGATATCTACGAGAAACTGGTAAAAGGCTATACTGAAAAACAGTGGGGACGTGCCTGTAAGGAGCTCCCGGCCTTTATTATCAAGCGCCTTCCCGTACGCTTTGTTTTTGATAATAATTACTTTAATGCTCAGTTTCAGGGGATTCCCGTTGGCGGATATACCAAAATGGTTGAGAAGATGCTGGACGGCATAGAAGTCCGACTTGGGATTGACTATCTGGATCAAAAGAGCGAAATGGATGCCATGGCAGAACATGTGGTTTATACCGGACCGATTGACGCGTATTTCGGATACAGACTTGGATATCTTCAGTATCGTTCTGTCAGATTTGAAAATGAGGTCCTTGATATTCCCAACTTTCAGGGTAATGCGGTTGTGAACTATACAGACAGGGAGACTCCGTGGACGAGAATCATAGAACATAAGTGGTTTGAATTCGGGAAAGCCGAAGACGGAAACGATCTGCCCAAAACGGTTATTTCTCGCGAATTCAGTTTCGAATGGAAACCGGGTGATGAGCCTTACTATCCGGTGAATGATGAACAGAACGGCATATTGTACCAGCAATACAAGGCAATGGCAGAGAGAGAATCCAAAGCGATCTTTGGCGGACGTCTTGGCGAATATAAGTACTTTGATATGGACCAGGTTATTGCCGCTGCTCTTGCGGCGTCGAGGGAAGAGCTGAAGTAAAGATGGATATCAGGATTATAGTTGCAACGCATAAAGAATACTGGATGCCGGAAGACGATATGTATCTGCCTCTTCACGTCGGTGCGGAGGGTAAGGAAGCGCTGGGATACACACCGGATAATTCTGGTGATAATATCAGCGGGAAAAATGCCAATTACTGTGAGCTGACAGGTCTTTACTGGGCATGGAAAAACTTTAAAGCTGATTATATCGGATTAGTACATTATCGCAGACATTTCAGTAATAACAAACTTTTCGGGGATAAAAAAGAGAAGGTTATCACCAAACCCGAGCTTGAGAAAATCATCAAAGAGAATGACGGCATCGGTATTTTCCTGCCGAAGCCCCGGAATTACTGGATTGAAACCAACTATAGCCAGTATGCGCATGCTCATCATGCAATCGATCTGGATATGACAAGAGAAATCATGCTTGAAAAATATCCGGAATATATTGCAGCTTATGATGTCAGTATGAAACGAACAATCGGACATAGATTTAATATGTTCATTATGAAAAAGGACAAGTTTGATGAATATTGTGTATGGCTTTTTGATATTTTGACTGAACTGGAAAACAGATTGGATATCAGCTCATATAACAAAAATGACAGCCGGGTATTTGGTTTCGTGAGTGAAAGATTATTGGATATATGGCTTGCAACAAAGGGTTATCAATACAGGACAATACCATATGTTTTTTTGGAAAAGCAAAACTGGCTCGTAAAAGGTTGCAAATTCATCAGGCGAAAAGTGATGCCAGGGCGATGAGACATGCAGACTATGTCATTCGTCTTTCTTTTTTATGAGGTAGCAGAGAATAATGAATGATAGGCAAATGGATTGGCAGCAGGGATCGGTATGAAAAAGACATAGCCAGTAATACAATACTGATCTTGCCTGAGAACAATGATTACAAAGTATTAGTCTTTTTATCATAGTATCATTTCAAACCAACAAAGGTGTAAAGCCAGTAATATTGACACTCCTCGGAATAAAGGCTATAATTTTTCTGTTTAGGTACATTTTTGTGTTGGAGGCATTAGGGTGTTCCGAACATTTGATTCAATGAAACGGCAACCACTTGTTGGCGCAATTATTCTGAATGAGGCCCAACGAAATGCTCTGCGCAATTGCCTTGTGGAAATGTTACGGGATATTGTTCATTTCTGCAATGAAAACGGGATTTCATACGCATTATGCGGGGGGTCTGCTCTGGGGGCTGTTCGAGAACATGGAATGATTCCTTGGGATGACGATATTGATATTTGTATGCCCAGAAAAGACTACGAGCGCTTTATTGAAATTTTTGAAAAGCAATTTGGATCGAAGTACTCTGTTCAAAAACCAGGAAAAACACCAGGTTACCCGTTATTGCTTGCCAAAGTACGAAAGAAAGGAACCAGATATAAAACCCGTGATGACTTTGGAAATGCAGAATGCGGGGTATCGGTAGATCTCTTTATTGTTGAAAATACATACAATGGGTTTTTAAAAAGGTCCCTGCACGGAGTTGGATGCCTGTGGTATGGAATGCTTTTATCCTGTAGAAAGTTTTACCGTGACAGAAAAGAATTGTTACAGGTGATTCCGAAACACACGCCACTTTTACGTAAAGCTGTTTTGAAAATTGCTATGGGAGCTGTTGTGGCTGTCTTTGCTGATACGGATAGGATTGCCGCCAAAGCAGAGCGAATGAACGGAAGGTGCCGGGATAATTCAACCAAATATGTAACAACACCGGCAGGGAGATTCTGCTTTTTTCGGGAAACTTTCAAGCGGGAAGATTATTGCAGATACAGAAATGAAGAATATGAGAAGATGCCTGTCAGCATACCATTGAGGGTCGAGAAATATTTCGACAGATGTTATGGCGTATGGCAAACAACCAATGATGAATATGCATCTGAAAATCATGCTGTGTTTGAGTTTGAAGTAAGGGGGAGCATGTAAAATGCTGAGGATTCTGCAAGAAGAAGTGATATTTGCCGGAAAGCAGATTGTGAAACAGAGCGCAAGGAATGCCAATCGCGCAGTAGTGTCGGCAGCAGATGGAGAGAATGGAATCAGAATATTCTCATCTCCTAATGTTCGCATTGATAAACAGACTGTAGATTCTCTGCTTACTCTGGATAAAGACCAGTGTGGAAAATATATAGGTTATCTGTCAATATTGGATTATAAGCTGCATAACAGGATTTATGAAAAATATCCGGAAATCGGGTCAATCGTGACTTATTGCGGGCCATATACGGAGAAGATTTTTCTTCAGGGGAAAGATATTCCTGTGTATGGTCGATATCACGCGGAGAATTTCCCGGGGCCTATTGTTTGTACTGATGAAATTGATGTTTCCGGTAATGACTATCAGGATATGCTGATCGATTCTGTTCTTGAAGCAATTTCCAAATCTGATACCAGCGAACCCGGTGCAGTTCTGATAAGGGATTATGCTACCTGCGTTTGGGATAGCACACCCAAAGCGGCTGTAGAAAAACTTTGTTGCCTTGAAGCAATAGCCAAATGCGCTTTGTCTCCTGATGTTGAGTATATACCGATGGATGCGGATAAATGCAAAGCTATTTATTATGACAAGAAGAATAGAAATTCTTATCTACAGCAGGTGGATCAAAAGATACCCGGTACATTAGTGACCCCTGCTGAAGAAAAATTCATAAACCTGGCATTACTTGAGTATTTTGACAAAGTTTGTCGTGAAAACGATATCAAGTACTCTCTGACGGGCGGGACTTTACTTGGAGCCGTAAGACATAAAGGCCTGATACCATGGGATGATGATGTGGATGTTTTTCTCTCAAGACCGGAGTTTGAAAAGTTAAGGGATGCTTTCCCGGATGGCGGACGCTATGTATATGTCGATCGCGTAAAGGAACCAGGATATCCTTATGTCTTTGGACGTTTGATCGACACGGATACGATGATTGTGAAATCACCCAATACGATCAGCTTTGGTAAGGGTTTATTTGTGGATGTCTGTGTTGTGGATGGCTTGCCGAAAAGCAAAATTCTGCGTGAAATTCATATGAAGCGGATGAGAATTCTTTTCCGTTTCCGTAGGGCAACTATCCATGAGAATAACAGCAAATCTTACGCTAACAAAGGACCGGTTGTACTGTTCTTCAAAAAAGTGATAAAAAAGTGCACGACGACTGAATTCTGGAACAGAAAGATTGAAAAACTGATGCAGAAATATCCTTGGGACACTTCCGAATATGTCGGCAATTTTACATCAGCCTACGGTAAGCGTGAAATGTTGCACAGAAGTGGGTTTGACAGCTATTCAGATATGGAATTTGAAGGGAAAAACTATATGGTGTTCGATGGATATGAAGAGTATCTGACGAATATCTATCGTGATTATATGCAATTGCCTCCTGCTAAAAAGCGTGTTGGACATCATCCAAATACGACTTATTGGGTTGACAGAACGGAGCAAGCCAGGAAATCAACCAGTTATGAGAAGCCTGGCATGTAACAGATGGGAGAATTTTGCCAGATTTTCTGAGGTGAAAGGAGGCGATTGTTGTCTTCTCCTTTGGTATGATGGTCGGTACTTAAAAAATATGAAAGGGAAGTATGATTTCTCTGCTTGAAGTATCATACAAGATGTAAGATGAATATTGCACTTATTATTGCCGGGGGTATCGGCGCCAGAATGCATCAGAGTATTCCGAAACAGTTCATCAATGTGGAGGATAAACCGGTTATTGTGTACACAATGCAGGCATTTCAGCAGCATCCTGATATTGATGAAATCTATGTGGTTTGTGTGGAAGGATGGCATGACATTCTCAGGGCTTATGCCAAGCAGTTTGAAATTACAAAACTGAAGGATATTATTCCTGGCGGTGAAAATGGGCAGGCTTCCATCCGCAATGGCGTGTTTGCTATTGAAAAGAATCATGATCCAAATGACCTGGTGCTGATTCATGACGCAATCCGTCCTATGCTTTCGACGGAGATCATTTCAGACTGTATTGTTACAGCCAATACATTCGGGAATGCGATTGCTTCCATTCCGTGTGTTGAAGCTATGTTAATGACTGAAGATGGAAAAACATCCACAAAGAGTATTGAAAGGTCAAACCTGAAGAGAACACAAACTCCGCAGACTTTCCATATAGGGGAGTTAGCGGCAGTGCATCGGGAAGCACTCGAAAAGGGAATAACGAATGCTATCGCCTCCGCCTCTATGTATGCTGATATGGGATACAAACTGTATTTTTCTCAGGGATCGGAGAAAAACCTGAAACTGACTACTCCGGACGATTTGGATATTTTCCGCGCGCTACTTGATTCCAACAGACCGAGTTGGCTTAAAAAGTGAGAAGAGATTATTCAGTCGGAGTTTATGAGAAGGCGTTTCCGGAGACGCTTTCTTTGAATGAGATGCTGAAAGAAGCCAAACAGGCAGGATTTGATTTTTTCGAGATCAACATTGATCGTACAGAACAAAGAATCAGCCGTGTGTTTGACGATGAATATATCAGGATGGCCAAAGATGCGATTCGGGAGAATGATTTCGCAATCAGTTCTCTGGGACTGAGCGCGCTTGGAACATATACTCTTGGTCATCCTGACCCGGTTGTTGTCGGGAGAGGAATGGAAATATTCCGCCATACCGTGATTTTTGCGGAAAAACTGGGGATCCGGATGATTCAGATTCCGGGGGCAGATATGCCAAAGTCTGACCGGCGGGATGAGTCGACGGATGAACGTTTCTTTGAAAATCTGAAAAGAGCTGCGGATTTTGCATATGCTCACGGGATGCTGCTTGGCATCGAGAATATGGAAAATGATTATATGGACACTGTGGAAAAATGTCTGAAAGCAGAGGCCGCAGTGTCTTCTCCATACCTTCGGTTATATCCGGATTCAGGTAATATTACCAATGCATTCAGCAATAACATGCCTGCTATTATCAGTGACTTAAGCAAGGCAAGGGGTCATGCTCTGGCATTTCACTTCAAAGAAGTTACTCCGGTGCGTTACGGTGGGCTCTTTTACGGAGACGGGTGGGTCGATTTCCCCTCCATTGCCCGGGAAGCCTATGGAATCGGAATCAAAAGATTTACAATGGAATATTGGTATACAGGGAATCCGCAATGGCGCGATGATTTGAAGAAAGCTAGAAATTTGTGTGATATCTGGCTGAATCAGAAATGAGGGATGAATGGTGGCTTTTGATTTTGCTAACGAGATTACTTTGGCCGCACAATATGATCTGGCCTGGGATAAGATTGACAACAAAACGGTCCTGATTACCGGAGCTACCGGTCTTGTCGGTAAGTATTTGATCCGTGTGCTGCTCAAACGTAATGAACTATATGGCAAACATACGCGGATTATTGCGGTCGGACGTAATAATGCGAAATTCCGTGAGCGTTTTTCAGATGTGAATGGCTGGGAACAGATCCGCTTTTTGGAACAGGATGTTCAGACTGAGTTTGTACTGGATGAAAAGCCTGACTTTGTTGTGCATATGGCGAGTAACACGCATCCGAGACTGTATGCCAGTGATCCAATCGGAACGGAGATGTCCAATATCCTTGGAACGTACAACTTGCTGAAGGTGGTTTCACAATATCCCGGCTGTCGTTTTGTTTTCACCTCGTCGGGGGATGTTTACGGGGATAACCGCAGCGGTAAAGAATTCATCAGTGAAACAGATTGCGGATATATTGACTGCAATACCTTACGGGCGGGATATATTGAAGGGAAACGTGCCAGCGAGGCCCTTTGCAATGCTTTCCGCGAGGCGAACGGGGTAGATTTTGTGACTGCCAGACTATGCCGGATATACGGTCCCACCATGCAGCTTACTGACAGCAAGGCAATTTCACAATTCATTTTGAAAGCTGTAGCCAGGGAAGATATTGTACTTAAAAGTAAAGGGTATCAAACGTTTTCCTATCTGTATATCTTTGATGTTGTGACTTCGCTTCTGACGATTATGGCTTCCGGTGAAAATGGAAATGCTTATAATGTGGCAGATAACCGGCAAGTTTTGTCATTGAAGGAACTGGCAGAAACGCTGGCCCGGATCAGTGAAAAACAAGTGGTTTATGATTTGCCCGATCAATTGGAAGCTAAAGGAGCATCGTCTTTTGCCGATGTGCGGCTGGACGCTTCGAAGCTATACGCGCTTGGCTGGAAATCAGAAGTGTCATATGAAGAAGGCTTATCGTGGACGATACAGAAAATTCGTGGGAACCTATAATGCAGGAGTGAAACGAAATGTCTGAAACGGGAAACAGAGTTACGGTTGCCAGACCATCCGGCAGAAATGGAAAGATCGATTTGCTCAGATTTGTGTTTTCTGTCGTTATTGCCTTATTTCACTTTGGCGATAGTATTGGAAATAAGCAGTTGTTTCCAAGAGGTGCGGTGGCTGTAGAATTCTTTTTTATTCTATCCGGTTTTTTTATGGCAAGCAGCATATCCAAAAAATCAAGATTGCCAAGCGAAAAATTGGGTTCTGAAACATTTGGTTATGTATGGAAAAAGTATTTATCAATATGCCCACAAATTTTAATAGCCGGGGCAATTGGTTTTGTGGTTCGACATTTGTGTAAAAAAGTGACGATAGCTATCGCCGGTAAGCATGCTTTGGCTACTATGCTTGAATTCCTTAATCTAAGGATGTTCGGGTATGAAACATGGACATCCAACGGTCCTACATGGTATATATCAGCAATGCTGATTGCAATGCTATTGTTGTATCCTGTTTGCCGCAGGAATTTTGATCTTTTTCAGTTTGTTATTGCGCCAATCATTGGCTTTGGTATGATTACTTACCTTTTGACAACTAACAATGGTGACATATTGTCTGTATTTGGTCGCGTGATGTCTTTTATTCCTCGAGGTTTATTCAGAGGCATTGGAGAAATATGCCTGGGAGTGATGCTGTTTCCGATAGTACAACGATTATCGCAGCTGAATCTGCAAACAGGCGCAAAATGGCTGATAACAGTAACGGAATTGCTGGCCTATGCATTTTGCTTTATTTGTCTCCAAAGGAAAACAGTTTTGAATGGAAGTGATATATTTTACATTCTGGTCTTAATGATCGCCATGATCTGTTCACTTTCACAACAAGGGTATTTCAGCAATTTATTTAACAATCGGCTATCATATTGGCTTGGGAAATTCAGCTTATCCGTCTACCTTGGACATCGTTGCTGGAGTTTGTTTATTGCGAGCATGTTGGCTAAGGCTGCATATCATAAACAGTTACTCTGGTTTGTCGGACTGTCGTTGGTGACAGCTCTGTTTATCCACTTTTCTTCATCATTCCTGCGTAAACATAGCAAAAGTATTTTTGGTGGGATTCGTAAGTTATTGGTGAAGTAAAGATACCGACGGAGGTTACAATGTTAGGAAAATGGCTGCAAAAAATGAAAAAACACCAGTTCCTGTTTGAGGAACTGGTGAAGCGGGACTTCAAGGAAAAATATAAACGCACTGTGCTGGGAATGGGATGGAGTATCCTGAGCCCCATTCTACAGCTGTTGGTTTTGCGGCTCGTATTTGGCTATATTTTTGCTAAAGATAAGTTGTTTTATACAACTTATCTGTTTGCCGGAGTTATTGTATTTCAATTTTTCAAGGATGCAACGACGCAAGGTATGACAGCCCTTGTAGGTAATGCTTCAATTATCAGCAAAATCAATATGCCAAAGTATCTTTTGCTGCTGAGCAAGAATATATCTACTGTAATCAACTTTGCGTTGACTCTGGTGGTTTTTTTCATTTTTGCGGCTTTTGATGGAGTTACGTTTACCTGGCGTTTCTTTTTACTTTTATATCCGATTATGTGCCTGATAGGAATCAATATCGGTGCCGGTTTGATCCTCTCGGCATGTTATGTGTTTTTCCGGGATATGAAGTATCTTTATGACATTTTTACTTTATTGCTCAGATACCTGTCAGCAATATTCTATTATGTAGACAGCTATCCGGCTGATGTGCAAAGATATTTTCTGATGAATCCGATCTACTGTGTCATCAAGTATTTCCGGTGTATTGTGATTGACAATTCTGTGCCGTCAATAGAATTCCATTTGATACTGGCCGGATATGCGCTTGTACTGCTTATTCTCGGGGGAATACTGTACAAAAAGAAGAATCAGCAATTTATTTATTATATATAACGTTTATAAATTATTCGATCGGGGAAATGCTTATGGCAGTGATTGAAGTAAAGAATGTTTCAATACGATATATTATCGGTGATTTCAAAGACATTGGAATCAAAGAATATGTCATGAAAAAAATCAAGAGGCAATATTCAGTAAAATCGTTCTGGGCGAACAATGATATCAGCTTTTCCCTGGAAAAAGGAGATATGCTGGGGATAATCGGAACAAACGGCGCCGGAAAATCTACTCTCCTGAAAGCCGTCAGTGGTATCATGAAACCGTCAAAGGGAAAGATAAAAGTCAAGGGAACTGTTGCGGCATTACTGGAATTAACAGCTGGATTTGATAAGGATCTGACGGTAAGGGAAAATACTTATCTCAGAGGGGCATTACTTGGGTATACGCGGGAGTTTATGGACTCTACATATCAACAAATCATTTCATTTGCCGAGCTGGAAGACTTTCAGGACAGACCGTTCAAACAGCTTTCCAGCGGAATGAAGAGTCGGCTTGCCTTTTCAATAGCCTGTCTTGTTAATCCGGATATACTGATTCTGGATGAAGTATTGTCTGTCGGAGATGGTGCCTTTAAGGAAAAAAGCTTCAAAAGAATGCAGGAAATATTGAGTAACGGTGTTACGGGAATCCTGGTATCACATTCGATTTCTCAGGTTCGCGAAATGTGCAACAAAATTCTTTGGCTTGATCACGGTTCGCAGATCGTTTTCGGGGATAATGTTGAAATGATCTGCAATGCGTATGAAGAGTTTTTGAAAACATCGCAATTGCCAACGAATGAAGAAGAAATCAGTTTGCTGTCAGATCAATATGTTAATCGTAAAGGCGTCGAAGAAGAGAAGAAAAAGCAAAGGCAGATTGAAAAAGCGAGGCAATTGATCCGGGAACAGGAAGCACACTGATACTGACAAATATGTTTTCATGTCAGGCGAAGTATGGTATGATTTATTTATGGATCGATATTGGCATCTATAAAGGTATGGGGGAAATCTGTTATGAAAGTAGTCATTTTAGCAGGTGGATACGGGACCCGTATTTCTGAAGAGTCCGAATACAAACCCAAACCTATGATCAATATTGGCGGTATGCCGATTTTATGGCATATCATGAAAGGTTATGCCCATTACGGATTCAATGAATTTATTATCCTTGCCGGTTATAAGCAGGAAGTCATCAAGAAATGGTTTGGAGATTACTTTCTGCATACGAGCGATATTACCTTTGATTTTACACAGGGAAACAAGATCATAGTTCATAATCAGCATGCCGAACCCTGGAAAGTATCCGTTATTGATACCGGGCTGAATACCATGACCGGCGGTCGTGTTTTACGGATCAAGGATTATGTCGGTGATGAACCCTTTATGCTGACATACGGAGATGCTGTTTCTAATGTCAATATTCCGAAATTGCTGCAATTCCATCAAAATCATGGGAAAGCCGTCACATTAACGACGGTTTCTCTTGCACAGCAAAAAGGCGTGCTTGAAATAACAGCCGATGGACAAATCAGAGCCTTCCGTGAAAAGAGTGTTGAAGATGGATCTGTCATCAATGGCGGATTCATGGTCTGTAATAAGGAAATCTTTAATTACCTTGAAGATGATACCACTGTGCTGGAAAAGAAACCCATGCAGCAGTTGGCGGAAGACGGTGAACTGATGGGATATTTCCATGGTGATTTCTGGCAATGTATGGATACAAAGCGTGAAAAGGACTTGCTGGAAAACCTGTGGGCTTCAGGGGATGCTCCGTGGAAGGTGTGGGAGAACTGATATGGATATGACTTTTTATGCCGGCAAACGCGTTTTCGTGACCGGCCATACGGGCTTCAAAGGAACCTGGCTTTGCCGTATGCTGATCAATGCCGGAGCAATCGTGACGGGATATAGCCTGCATCCGTCTACTGATCCGGCTCTTTTTGATATGGCGGATCTCAAAAATCATATGAACAGTGTGATTGGCGACATCCGGGACTTTGCATCACTGAAGGCTGCTTTTGATACCGCTGAACCTGATATTGTGCTGCATTTGGCCGCACAGCCGATAGTCCGTGACAGCTATAAAGATCCAAGATATACCTATGAAACCAATGTGATGGGTACGGTTAATTTACTGGAATGTGTCCGGTCAGGCAAAAGTGTAAGGAGTGTCCTGAATGTTACTACAGATAAAGTATACAAGAATAATGAGTGGTGCTGGGGTTATCGTGAGGATGAACCTCTTGACGGGTTTGATCCTTACTCCAACAGCAAGAGTTGTTCGGAGCTGGTGACGCATAGTTATATCAACTCTTTTTTTCAGGGGGCGGAGGCACCCGCTGTCAGTACAGCCCGTGCGGGAAATGTAATTGGCGGTGGTGACTTTGCAAACGATCGAATCATTCCTGATTGCGTTCGTGCGATGAAAGAAAACAGACTGATTGGTGTGCGTAATCCATTCTCGACCAGACCGTACCAGCATGTGCTGGAACCTTTGGTTGTTTATCTGATGATTGCTCAGAAACAGTATGAAGATAAGAAATATGCCGGTTTCTATAATGTCGGGCCGGATGATTGTGATTGTGTGACAACCGGGGAACTGGTGGAACTGTTTTGCAGGAGCTGGGGTTGTGATGCCAAATGGATCAACCAGGCGGAACAAAATGCTCCACATGAAGCAAATTACCTGAAACTTGATTGCAGCAAAGTTAAGTCGGTATTTGGCTGGAAACCCAGATGGCATATAATTGATTGCATGGATATGGTCTGTCGCTTCAGCAAGGTATGGCTGAATGGCGGGGATATTCCTGCTGAGATGGATCGCGAGATTCAGGAATTCCTGGGGGCTGAGTAAAATGGCGAATTGGCAGAATGAGAATGAAGCGCGGGAGCAGATCAAAGCTCTTGTGACCGAGTATTATCATCAGTTCAAAGAACAGAAAGACGAGTTTATGCCCGGTGACAGAATCAATTATGCCGCACGTGTCTTTGATGAAAAAGAAATGTGCGCATTAACGGATGCTGCTTTGGATTTTTGGCTGACGACCGGACGCTTCTCTGAACAGTTTGAAAAAGAGTTTGCTGATTGGATCGGTGTCAGATACGCGCATTTAGTTAACAGTGGCTCTTCTGCCAATCTTATTGCTTTCATGGCGTTGACCGCTCCTGAACTGGGAGAAAGACAAATCAAAAAAGGCGACGAAATCATCACTGTTGCCTGCGCATTCCCGACTACGGTGACCCCGGCACTTCAGTATGGTGCTGTACCTGTTTTTGTGGATGTAACTGTTCCTCAGTATAATATTGATGTCTCCAAACTGGAAGAAGCTCTCACTGAAAAGACTAAGGCTGTGATGATTGCCCATACGCTGGGTAACCCGTTCAATCTGAAAGAGGTAAAGGCGTTTTGTGATAAGCATCAGCTGTGGCTTGTGGAAGATAACTGTGATGCGTTGGGTACAAAATATACGATTAACGGAGAAACACGCTTTTCCGGCACATGGGGAGACATCGGGACCAGCAGTTTCTATCCGCCCCATCATATGACCATGGGCGAAGGCGGATGCATTTATACCAATAATCCGCAGTTGCACAGACTGATCCTTTCTTTCCGTGACTGGGGCCGCGATTGTATCTGCCCCAGCGGACATGATAATTTCTGCGGTCATCGCTTTGACGGACAATACGGTGAACTGCCGAAAGGATATGATCACAAGTATGTTTACAGCCACTTCGGGTACAATCTGAAAGTGACTGACATGCAGGCAGCGGTCGGATGCGAGCAGCTCAGGAAATTCCCTTCCTTTATTGAACGCAGGAAGCATAACTGGGCTTATCTTCGCGCTAAACTGGAGTGCGCTCAGGATAAACTAATCCTTCCGGAAGCCGCTGAGAACAGTGATCCCAGCTGGTTCGGATTCATGATCAGTGTACGGCCGGAAAGCGATCTCGAACGGAACAAAGTTACACGCTATATCGAAGAACACAATGTGCAGACCCGCTTATTGTTCTCGGGTAATCTGATCAAACATCCCTGCTTTGACCAGATCCGCGGAACAGACGCGTATCGTGTGGTCGGGGACCTTACCAATACCGATTACATTATGAATAATTCATTCTGGGTTGGCGTTTATCCGGGAATGACAGACGAGAAACTGGATTACATGGCGAGCGTCATTTTGGAGGCTTTGACAAAATGAAACAACGGCTTGCTGATTATGTGGCGGATTTTCTGGCCTCAAAAGGCGTGAAAGATGTATTCTCAGTAGTTGGCGGCGGTGCGATGCATTTGAATGATGCACTGGGACATCACACTCAATTGCATGTTACGTACAATCATCATGAACAGGGAAGTGCAATCGCTGCTGAGGCATATGCCAGACTGAACAATATGCCGGCTGCTCTGTGTGTGACCACGGGTCCCGGAGGAACGAATGCCATTACCGGTGTTGTAGGCGGATGGCTGGATTCCATTCCGATGTTTGTTCTGTCCGGACAGGTGCGCTATGATACAACCGCCCGTTATGCCATGAGGTTCACAGATGGCTTGAATTTGCGCGCTGTCGGCGACCAGGAATATGATATCGTAAAGTCTGTTGCTCCCATGACGAAATACGCGGTCATGATCGAAAATCCTCAAACGATCCGTTACCATCTGGAACGTGCATGGCATCTTATGAAGACCGGGCGGCCCGGTCCGGTGTGGATCGATATACCGGTTAATTTTCAGGGCGGATATATTGAGACCGACGAGTTGACCGGCTACGATCCCGGTGAGGACGATCTGCAATTGCCGCCGCCTGTACAGAAGGATACTGTACTGGAAATCATTGATATGATCAGGCATGCTCGGAGACCTGTTATTTATGCCGGAGGCGGGATCAGACTCTCCGGCGGGTTTGATGTGTTCCGGAAGATGATTGATCTTCTGGGGGTTCCGGTTGTTACTTATTGGAATTCGGTGGATTTGATTGAAGATGATCATCCGCTTTACTGCGGACGCGGCGGTAATATGGGTGATCGGCCGGGCAATTTCGCGGTTCAGAACAGTGATCTGATCCTTGCAATCGGGACACGTATCTCGATCCGTCAGACAGGCTACAGTTTCAATACCTGGGCCAGAGCCGCCAAAGTAGTAATGGTGGATATTGACAGAGCTGAGATGAAAAAGCATACGATCCATGTGGATATGCCGGTCTGGGCAGACGCAAAGGATTTTATGCGGGCGGTATGTGATTGTGTTTCGTTGATTGATACTCCTGTTTTTGCAGGCGAATCCTGGCGTGAAAAATGTCGGGAATGGAAACTGAAGTATCCGGCTGCGCTGCCAAAGCATTGGGCGGAAAACGGGGAAACAGCCAATGTTTTTGCCGCGATCAAGCATATTTCATCTTCTCTGCCGGAAAACAGCCTGACCGCGGTCTCCAATGGTGCCTGCTGTGTGGTGGGTCATCAGAACTGGGTTATCAAACACGGTACCCGGTTTATCATCAACAGCGCGATTGCCTCTATGGGTTATGGTCTTCCTGCAGCGATCGGACTTTGTGTTGCCGGAGGGAAAAGAGATACGGTCTGTATGGAAGGCGATGGCTCTATTATGATGAATCTGCAGGAACTGCAGACCATTGTGACCAATAGACTGCCTGTTAAGATCTTCCTGATCAATAATGCCGGTTACCATTCCATCCGTATTACACAGAATAATCTGTTCAAAGACAAATGCAAGGTTGGTATCGGTCCGGAAAGCGGAGATCTTTCATTCCCGGATTTCAAAAAGATTGCCGAAGCCTTTGGCTACCCGTATTTCTGTGCTCACAGCAATTGCGAAATGAAAGAAGCTGTGGAACAGACATTAGCAACAGAAGGTTTTGCTTTCTGTGAAATCTTTACGGATACAGTACAGGTCTGGGAACCGAAGAGCAGCACAAAACGGATGCCGGATGGGACACTGGTGTCTCCTCCGTTGGAAGATCTTGCACCATTCCTGCCAAGAGATGAACTGAAAGAGAATATGTTTATTCCGATGATCGAGGAGTAACATGAATGGAAAAGCTTAATATACGATCTGCCATTGTGAATGGTTCCCTGGGTACTGTTGGGATGGCGCTGGTTAAATGCCTTCTTGAAAAAGGTATTGAGACTTATGCAGTTTGTTATCCGGGAGACAAGCGCATCAAAAATCTGCCTACAGAAACGCATATTATTGAATGTGATATGCGGCAGATTGAAAAGTTGAAAGAATTGATCCCCGGGACTGTGGATGCCTTTTTTCATTTAGCCTGGATGGGTACCATCGGACCCGGCAGAAATGATGCAGACATCCAAACGCAGAATATTCAATGCGCGATTGATGCTGTCAATTCAGCAAAGAATCTGGAATGCCAGGTGTTTATTGGTGTTGGCAGCCAGGCAGAATATGGCCGGATTGAAGGTAAAGTTGTTCCGGAGGCTCCTTGTTTTCCGACTACCGGATATGGAATCGCAAAACTGTGCGCGGGACAGATGACACGGATGGCTTGTCAACAGTTGGGAATCCGGCATGTGTGGGCGAGGATACTCAGCGCTTACGGGCCTGGTGATGGTCCGCTCAGTGTGATTCCGACGATTCTCGGCAAACTGCTTAAAGGTGAAAAACCCGCATTGACAGCCGGAGAACAGTTATGGGATTTCTGTTATTCGGGAGACGCGGCAGAAGCACTGTACTGTATGGCGATTTCCGGTCTGGATGGTCACATCTATCCGATTGGCAGCGGTAAAGTGAGACCGTTGCGGGAATATTTTGAGATAGCCAGGGATGCTGTTAATCCTTCATTACCGCTGGGTATTGGTGAATTGCCTTATCATCCCGGACAGGTGATGTATTTGCAGGCGGATCTGACAGCACTCAGAAATGAAACGGGGTTTGAACCGAGGACCGAATTCGAGGAAGGGATTCGGATAACGCTTGAAGAATATAAACGAAATATCATGGACTGAAAGGCAGTTAACTGATCTGCAGTTGATGAATGAACAGTCAAGGAGTGAAATCCAATGGAGAGGAAAAATGACAGCCTTTTTGAACATCTGGATTTTATTCTGCTAGATATATTATGTTTTCAAGTGTCATTTCTTCTGGGATATCTGATTTATAATCAGTTTAGAGGATTGCCATACACAAAACCGGATTATGTCAAATTGAATCTGCTGATGACTTTTGTTCTGCTGATTGTCACGGTTGTGCTAAATACATATCGCGGCGTTCTTACGAGAGGTTATTATATAGAGCTGATTGCTACATTTAAGCATGTTTTGATTAATGTTCTGGTCACAGCTTTCTTACTCTTTGCTATCAAAAGCAGCTCAACTTATTCCCGTGTAACCTTGATCCTGATTTACTTCAGCTACTTTATTATCAGTTATTTTGCCAGAGTCTTGTATAAAAGAATAGGTTTAGCTAAAGCAAAACGTAATACTTTATTTGTCATTACTACAGAGAGCCAATTGGACACTGTTATAGCGACTTTGTCCAATGATGGCAAATTTGGTGTTGAATACAAGATCATTGGCGCCGCGATAGCTGACTCCGCTGATGAAATAAGCCGGCAGGGGAATATTACTATTATCACTGATTTCAATAAGGTTAATGATTTCATCTGCCGTGAATGGGTCGATGCTGTTTATATCGATTTTAGTGCATCAAAGATCATTACAGATGAGTTTATCCATTCATTATATGAAATGGGTATCACCATCTTTCAAAATATCGATTCCAAAACAGATGATTTTTATAAAGCAAATACCTTATTTGAAACAAGTGAACATCTTGTCCTTGCATCAGAGATCAACTATGTTCCTCCGATCCAGATGATCCTGAAACGTGCTCTTGATATCATCGGAGGCTTTATCGGGCTGATTATTACCGGTGTCCTACTTCTGTTTGTGATACCTTTGCAGCAAATAGAATCCAGGGGTCCGGTCTTTTTCAACCAGGAACGGATTGGCAAAAATGGTCGGCATTTTAAAATGTATAAAATTCGCAGCATGTATCCGGATGCCGAAGAACGAAAAAAAGAGTATCTTGCTCAAAACACGATGTCCGATAACATGATGTTCAAACTGGACTGGGATCCAAGAATCATCGGGAACAAAACTTTACCTGACGGCACCAAAAAAGCTGGTATCGGAGAGTTTATACGCAAGTCCAGTATTGATGAATTCCCACAGTTCCTGAATGTTCTGAAAGGTGAGATGAGTCTCGTTGGTACACGTCCTCCGACAGTAGACGAATGGGAAAAATATCAGAATCATCACCGTGCCAGACTGGCAATGAAACCCGGTATTACCGGTATGTGGCAAGTCAGCGGCAGGAGCAAGATCACTGATTTCGAGGAAGTTGTCCGGCTGGATACAGAATATATCAGAGACTGGACCCCGGGGCTGGATATCAGGATCCTGATAAAAACATTGAGTCAAGTTATAAAAGGAGAAGGAGCAAAATAGCAAGAATGATTTATTGATATTTATAATGAATCATTTTCTTTAATACTTATTTGCAGTTAGTGAGGGATAAATAATGAATGTTTTCTATTTTTCAAGTGATCTGTTTGTGAGTGCTGCAGCCACCTCTATCTTGTCTCTTATGGAGAACAATTCATCCTTTGACTGCATTACCATCTACATGATAGATGATGGAATAAAGATTGAAAATAAACGGAAACTTAGTGCTCTTGTAGAAGATCATGGACATAAAATCATCTATATTGATGCACCGGACCCTTCTGAATTATTTGATTTTTCGTTTAAAGACAGATATCAGTTAGGGCACTCCTATATGCGCATGGCTGTCGGTACATTGCTCCCTCCTGATGTGGATCGCGTATTGGCGCTTGACTGTGATACATTGATACTTGGTGATTTGTCCGATTTGTGGAATATGGATATGGGTGGAAATATACTTGCCGGTGTTGTTGACTGCCTGAACCTGAAAGCGTATAAGAAGCAATTTGGTCTGACCGGAGAAGAATTCTATTGCAACGCAGGCATGTTTTTGGTTGATTTGAAGAAATGGCGTGAACAGCGGATCGAGGACACAATAAAGTCTGTGATTGCTGAAAGAAACGGCAATGTATTTTTCTTTGAACAAACATTGATGAACTACTCGTGCCGGGGAAAAATCGCGAAACTGCAGCCCGAATATAATACATATACTTTGTTTTATGCCTTTAAATATACCAATTTGATTAAATGGCGCAAACCCACTATCTTTTATGCTGAACATGAAATTGAGGAAGCTAAGAAAAATCCTGTAATAATTCATTTCACCAAGAATTTCTATATGATAAGCCGGCCCTGGATCAGGGGATGTGACCATCCGCTTTCCGGGAAGTATATTGAATATAAGAAAATGACCCCGTGGAGTGAGCTTGACGATGATAACCGTTCCTTAAAGCAAAAGATATTTTATAAACTATGGCATATCATACCGCAAAGCGTGTTGGCTGTTTTTGCCGGTTTCATTTACAATGAAATCAGACCAAGGTTATGGTGGAAAAATGAGTAAGGTCCAAGCGTATTTGCAAGCAAAATAGGTAAAGGATTTTTGTGATGAAGAAATGTTTTGTTGTCTGTTGGTTCGGATCATTACCAACATATTTGCCTGTGTGGTTGAAAAGTTGCAAATATAATCCGGATTATGATTTCCTGCTGTTTACAGATGCCAGGACTGATGCCGTTATACCGGACAATGTTAAGTTTATTCCATTTTCAATGGGAGAATTCGTTGACAGATGCAGGAACAGAATTGATGAAAAGACGGTTATCACTACACCATATCGGATCTGTGATTTCAGACCAATGTATGGTGTGATATTCGAAAATGAGCTGAAGGATTATGATTTTTGGGGATACTGCGATATAGATATTGTTCTTGGGAATATCAATGATTTTGTTGGGGAGGATGACCTTAATAATAGCGATGCAGTTTTTAATGGCGGTCATTTTACACTAGTCAGGAATTGTGACTTGATGAATAACTTGTTCAAAAGACCGGGGGCATTGTTTGATTACAGGACGGTAGATTCTAAGGAGGCAATATACGCTTTTGATGAAACCACGGGATTTCAAAGTATTGCGAAAACAAATGAGGTTAAAGCAATATGGGGAATTCCATATGTAGAGACGGAATCCAAGTATACACAATTACGATCCAGACTGGAAAAAAGTAATCCGGATAATCAATGCTTTTATTGGGAAAATGGGAAGATCTTCAGGGTAAAGGAAGAAAACGGAACGCGCTCCTTTCAGGAACTTGCTTATATTCATCTGCAAAAAAGAAAACTGAATATGCTGGATAACGAGGTTGCCGAGAGCAGTGGAATATGGATATCACCGAATGGATTTTCAAGTAAGGATTATGAAGGATGGCCGCTGTCAGGAGATATTATATGCAAAAATCCTTGCAGCGATACAAAAGAAAGGAAGAGAGAAGAACACATATACAAAATGAAGAGGATTGTTACAATCCTTAAAAGAAATCCCTATCAGATATATGTACGGGTTAAGCAGCAACGTGCCGGGATCAATGCTGGCGATGCGTCCAGGGAGGAAATGACATGGAGAGCGTGCTCATCTATGCAATGAGTGAAAACATTGGCGGAGTCGAGGAATACGTTCTGAATTTGAGCCGGTATAACAGCAATCAGGATTGTCAATATGAATATATTATCCTTGGCGAGAGAACTCCATACCAGGCGGAAATGGACAAGCTTCATGTGAAATACTATTTTGTACCAAAGAAAAAACATCTTTTGAAGAACATATGTACACTATATAAATTACTTAAGATGAGAAGACAAGAATGCAGTATTCTTTATTTTAATACAAGTGCATTGGTTTATCCGGTTCCCTATATTCTTGCTTATTTTTTTAAGTATCGTATAGTACTGCATAGTCATTCAACGGAGACTAATGGAATACGGAAAGTGATTCACGTCATTAACAGAACTTTGATCAACAGAATTACGACCGAACGCCTTGCTTGTTCAACCCCTGCCGGTGAATGGATGTTTGGCAAAAAACACCTGAATCAAGTACATATTGTTCCCAATGCTATTCAATTGAGCCGGTTTTCATTTAGTGATGAAATAAGGCAGAATATGAGGGAAGAATTAGGTATATCAAATGACTTTGTTATCGGACATGTCGGCAGATTGTCTTCCGTGAAGAATCAGCGCTTTTTGATTGATATTCTGGCAGAGGCTGTTAAGCACAATAACAGAACAAAATTATTGCTGGTCGGTGATGGTGAGGATCTGGAACAGTTAAAGGAATATGCTGAACTCATGCATGTAAATGAGGACGTTATTTTTTATGGCAGGACCAACACTCCGGAGAAGCTTATGTGCGCTATGGATTGCTTTGTTATGCCGTCCCTTGTTGAAGGTTTCCCGATAACTCTCGTTGAAGCGCAAGCTTCAGGATTGCCATGTCTGGTATCTGAAAATATTACCAGGGAAGTAAATATTACCGGACA
>JAZUFW010000004.1:0-17411 GCA_045640905.1 Lachnospiraceae bacterium | reverse complement strand
GTAGGCAAAAAATCCCGGATGGATTTTTTAGGTTCAGTTGGCAACGGATTGCCAATTGAACCGGCCGAACGCATTCGAAGATGCGAGTTTCTTAGTCAAAAGCGCAGTGGAGGACGTGTGAGCAAAGTAATACCGAAGGCGCAGGCCGTATCTCGTCTATCAGATAGGAAGCAAACTGCATATATGCTTACGGAACGTATTTTATCAATATAGATTTATAGCATACTAATAACGGAGTTCGGAGGCCATTTTGAACCCCTAACCCCGTCCCCAAGGGTTCATAGCAAAGAATGGAATTATGAAGTATAATAGGTTGATAATATTTTGAATGGATTGGAACAGAAAATGAAAGTGAAGATTTCTCAGTATGACAGGATGACGAAAACCTCGATTCCGAAACTCATTATTTCCCTGTCGATACCGACTGTTTTGAGCATGCTGGCAACAACTATTTATAATTTGGTTGATACGGCGTTCGTAGGGACGCTGGGGACGTCTGCGAGCGGTGCGGTCGGAGTAGTATTCGGATTTATGTCTATTTTGCAGGCTGTAGGATTCATGTGCGGACAGGGATCAGGTTCTTTGATATCGCGTCACCTCGGCCAAAAGAATAACGAAGAAGCTACTTCAGTTGCTTCAACCGGTTTCTTTTTATCTTTTTTTACGGCAATAATCATTTCAATGATTTGCTTTATTTTCGTTAGGCCGCTTGTTCGCATTTTGGGCAGTACGCCTACAATTGAACCGTATGCGGTTACGTATATCAGATGTATTCTGGCAACAGCTCCTTTCGTTGTCAGCACATTTACGCTGAATAATATTTTAAGATACGAAGGCAAAGCAAAACTTGCAATGATAGGTCTGTTGTCGGGCGGTATTTTGAATATAGGCGGAGATGCTCTTTTTATGTTTTATTTTAAATGGGGCATTTTCGGGGCAGGCCTTTCCACAGCTATTTCGCAGGTAATCAGCTTTTGCTTTTTGTTAAGCATGTTCCTGTTCGGAAAGACACAAACGAAGATATCGCTCAAATACGTGACGGTTAAGGGGCGTACTATTTCAGAGATTGCACTTACAGGTTTTCCCAGCATGATTCGCCAGGGATTATCCAGCTTAAGCACGATAGTAATCAATTTCGAGGCAGCTTCGTTTTCGGGCGACAGTGGCGTTGCTGCCATGAGTATAGTTTCCAGAGCCTCATTTTTACTGTTTGCGATAGCGTTGGGAATAGGACAGGGCTTTCAGCCTGTATGCGGCTATAATTACGGTGCGGGCAAGTATAAAAGACTTAAAAGCGCCTATAAGTTTACACTTATTTGTGCGAGCACGGTTTTGTGTGTATTGACTTTGGCAACAATGGCATTTTCGGGAAATATCATTAAAATTTTCCGTGACGATCCCGAAGTTATCGTGATAGGAACGAGAGCTTTGCGGATTTTGTGCATAGGACAACTGTTTTTGCCCATATGCATGGTTACGGAGATGTTGATGCAGGCCAGCGGAAAGAAAACAGCGGCAGCTATATTGTCCTCTTTGCGAGGTGGGCTTATATTTATTCCGCTATTATTAATTCTGCCGATATTCAGAGGTATGTATGGGGTGGAAGAAGCGCAGCCTCTGGCGTTTATACTTTCTTCAATTCCTGCCGCCATTTTGGCGAAAAAGTATTTTTCAAATCTTCCGAATGAAGATAAACCGGATGAGGCGGATACACAAGACATAAATAAAGAATAATGAACCGAAAACGGTAGTAACGGGCTCTTGCGGGCCCGTTTACTTTTATTGAAAAAAGCGCTCTATGCTGATATAGTATTTGAGGGGGTTTTTGCAAATGAATACCGAGTCCACTTATCAAAAACATGTAATTATAGACGAATACGAGATAAACATTACGGTAGCCAGAACCATGCTTGCTATTTCCGGTGTTTATTTAGTTTTTATGATATTAAACGAACTGGGAGTTTTCTACGTAGATAAAGCAGTTATGCGATTCACTGTGGCTTGGGTGATTCTTACACTTACCATTCCCGCATTATTGGTTCGCAGAATGAATCTGAGGTGGAAACGACGCGCCAAGTATGCATTAATGACTTGTATTCTGGTCGCAGTTTTGACGACGGTTTCATTACTTAATTACCATGTGACATTGTTTATGGTATATCCGATTTTGCTCTCCATTCATTACAGGTCCAGACGACTGAATGCGACAGCTATCATCGGAGCCATGGTTATTGCTTTAATATCTCCGTTTATTTCATGGTGGCTCGGACTTGTGGATGTGTCTTTTATCGGATGGCTATTATGTTTATATGATCCGAAATTACTGGAAACATATCCGATGCTGAGTGAATACATTCAAGGGACAAATGCGCTTAATCCGTTCGGACTTTTGTTGTTTTACGGATTCCCCAACGCAATGATCATGATGTCATATCTGCTGGTTTCATTCAGCATAAAACGACGTTTGGATGCCAATGCCAAGAATCTCGAAGCTGATGTTACCAACATTGAAAAAGAAAAAGAGCGTGCGTTGGAGCTTGCCGAGGTTAAATCTGATTTCCTGGCGACGATGAGCCATGAAATCAGAACACCTATTAATGCCGTACTGGGCATGAATACCGCGATTTTGCGAGAAAGCTCCGAAGCAAACATTAAAAATTATGCCAAGGACGTTGACGATGCGGGCAAACTACTTCTGTCCATAATCAACGACATTTTGGATTATTCTAAAATTGATGCCGGCAAAATGACTATTTTGCATGAAAAATATCATACCGTTTCGCTGATTCATGCCTGCTGTAATATGGTCGAAAGACGTGCTGTCGAAAAAGGACTGAAATTCGAGTTGGTAGTCAACCCGAATACCGCGGACATTCTGTACGGTGATGAAATCAGGCTTCGACAGATTATTATGAATCTGTTAAATAATGCGATCAAATATACGGAAAAGGGTTTTGTACGTTTCACTGTATCTACCAAAAGGATAAGCGATACCAAAGTAAATTTGGTATGTGAAATAAAGGATTCGGGTTGCGGAATAGCCGACGAGAATATCGAAAAAGTATTTGAAGCCTTTGACAGAATTAAGGATACGGAAAAGAAGGGAATCGAAGGAACCGGTTTGGGACTTGCGATTACGAAGAAACTGGTTGAACTGATGCAAGGAAAGATTTTCGTAACGAGTGAGGTTAATGTCGGCTCTAACTTTACGGTAATTATTCCGCAGGATATCGAAGGAACCGGGGTTATCGGTACATACGAAAGCACCAAGGTTGATACATCGGAAAATGACAAAGTTTTGTCGGATTTATTCGTTGCTCCGCAAGCTAATGTTTTGGTAGTCGATGATGTGGAACTCAATATTAAGGTTACGAAGAATTTCCTTAGAAAGACCTGCGTTCAAATCGATACGGCATCAAGCGGAGATGAATGTTTGGCAAAATGTTCCGAAAAGAAATATGATATTATTCTGCTTGATCATGCCATGCCGGGAAAAGACGGCGTAGAAACGCTAAAAGTATTGAAAGCTGATAAAGACGGAATAAATATAGATACTCCTGTGGTTGCTTTAACGGCCAATTACTCACAGGATGCCAAAGAGGTTTATTTGGGATACGGTTTTAATGATTACTTGTCGAAACCGTTTACGATTGAATCTTTACAGAGAATGATGCTCAAATTTTTGCCTGATGAAAAAATAAAGAAAAAGGCGGAGGAATAGATGGATAACAGGTTATATATGGTAATTCCTTGTTATAACGAAGAAGAGGTTTTGCCTGAAACTTCAAAAAGATTACTTGAGAAGATGAATTCTTTGATAGCGGGAGGAAAGATTGCTCCCGATTCAAGAGTTTGCTTTGTAAATGACGGATCCAAAGATAACACCTGGGAAATTATCTCCAAGCTTCATGAAGAGAACCGTCTGTTCAGCGGCATAAACTTAAGCAGAAACAGAGGTCATCAGAATGCTTTGTTGGCGGGATTGATGACCGTTGCGGATAAAGCCGACATGGTTATTTCCATGGATGCGGATTTGCAGGATGACATTAATGCCATGGATGAGATGATTGATAAATACCTGACGGGAATCGATGTGGTATACGGTGTCAGATCTTCTCGTGCCAAAGACACTTTTTTCAAGAAGTTTACGGCAGAGGGCTTTTATAAACTGATGAATAAACTGGGTGCCAAAACCGTATTCAATCATGCTGATTACAGGCTGCTCAGTAAAAGAGCACTTCAGGCACTTGCGGGATTTACCGAGGTCAATTTGTTCTTGCGAGGCTTAGTTCCGATGGTCGGATTCAAGAGTGATGTGGTTTATTACGAAAGAGGGGAAAGATTTGCGGGAGAGAGTAAATACCCGCTTTCCAAAATGCTTTCATTTGCAATAGAGGGAGTGACTTCACTTTCCGTTAAACCGATTAGATATATTACGGGAATCGGATTTTTTGTATTTTTGTTCAGCTTGGCTATATTAATCTACAGCTTTATACGTCATTATACCGGAGAAACAATTGAAGGCTGGACTACATTGATGGTTTCGATTTGGGCTATCGGAGGATTGATTCTGTTGTCTTTGGGTGTAGTCGGAGAATATGTAGGCAAGATTTACATGGAGACGAAACACAGACCGAGATTCATTATCGAGGAGTTTATTGATGAATGATTCTCTTGAGAGGCGTCGAATTCAAAAGGACAAAGAACGACTTCTAAGACAACGCAAAAGACAACAACGTGTGATGCTTTTACGAATTGGAATTCTGCTATTTATTGTTGTATTGATTACGGGCATTTTGTTTACCCTCAAAGCAATTAAGAATTCCAAAATCGAGCAGGCAAAACAGGCAGAAGAGGTGCAAAAATACGAAAACCGCGTTCACACCCTGAATTCGGCAATCGATTCGATAAATGCAGATTCCGGTAATTTTGAAACTTACGAATACTGCTTTGAGGTATTGAACGAAGATCCCAATATGCAGGAAGTGTATCCTGTTTTGGATGCTTTGTATGAAAGAGTAGTGTGTTCCGACAGTATGGATTTTGATGTCGAAAGTTATATTTCGGTTATGAACCGTCTGATGGACATATATGAAAAGAATCCCAGCGATGAACTTGGCAATGAAATAAAAAAGCATGCCGTTATTAGGTGCCCTTCATTTGAAATCAAAGTGCCCGATATGGATTCTTTCCTGAATACATTGAATCGATCTTTTTCGATAGGGGAAACCGAAGAAGCCGACAATCTGTATGAATGCCTGACGGAAGCAAAATCGGAACTTGCGGTTTTTGATGAAGCTTTTTCTTTATTTGAAAATGAAAAATTCCTGGATGTTCGTGATTTCATCCAAACCGATGATTATCTCAGAGTCAGAGATATGTTTTTGAATAAAACAAACATATTCTGGAAGGGTGAAACATATATTCCGGTTAATCAATATATTTTGCGAGTGGAGTATTCACCCGAGAAACTGTATGAATTTTCATTTTTGGATTTTGATGAATATAACGGTGCTATCGGAGTTATAAAAATTTGGGCAGCCAAACAGGAAGATGACGGTGTGCAGCGACTGGCCATATCATATGAACCTCCGATAACAGGCGGAGATTATTATCCGCATACAACATATGAAATTATTTATCTATACAGTAATGTCAAAGTAGACGGTGAGTATGTTCCGATGATGAATTACAGATTTGAAACACGTGTACTGACCAAAGAGGGTGAAAGCACCACGGTCTACGGAGATTTTGGCGGACAGTACCAGTGGGAGGATGAATTTTAGTGGTCTCTTTACTGAAACGTATTTTTATAAAAAATTATAACGAGTATAAGGACGAAAAGGTACGCACGGCATACGGAGTTTTATGCGGCGGTTTGGGTATTTTTTTGAATCTTATTCTTTTCGGAATCAAGTTTTTGGCAGGAACAATAAGCGGTTCCATAGCAATTACTGCGGATGCGTTCAATAACCTTTCAGACGCAGGATCCTCGGTTATTACCTTAATCGGCTTCAAGATGTCCAATCAAAAGCCGGATCCGAATCATCCTTTCGGACACGGCAGAATTGAGTATATTTCCGGATTTTTGGTTTCCGTAATCATCATTTTGATGGCGTACGAATTACTGAAAGAATCTGTTGTGAAGATAATTCATCCCGAAGAGGTATCTTTTTCGCCTGTTATTCTCGGAATTTTGATAGTATCGATTCTGATTAAGCTGTACATGGCTTTGTATAACAGAAATGTCGGCAAAATGATTGATTCTGCGGCCATGAAAGCCACATCCGTTGATTCACTTTCTGATACTGTTTCAACCGTTGTTGTTTTGATTGCGACACTTATTGCGCATTTTACCGCCATAAACGTGGACGGTTACTGCGGCGTTTTGGTAGCAGTTTTTGTGTTCTATGCAGGATTAAGTGCTGCCAAAGAAACATTGTCTCCGCTTTTGGGAGAACCGCCTTCAAAGGAATTTGTTGATCGAATCGAAGAAATCGTAATGGCTGAGGAACATCAAAAACTGGGAGTTCTGGGAATTCATGATTTGGTAGTTCATGATTACGGCCCGGGACGTGTGATGATTACGTTGCATGTTGAAGTTCCCTCAGATGGAAATTTGATGGAAATGCATGATGTGATTGATAATATTGAGTATGATCTTCGCAAAGAAATGAATGCTCATGCTACCATTCATATGGATCCGATATGTGTTAATGACCCGGAGACAAATGAATTAAAGCACTTGGTTGAGGATGCCTTGGAAAAGCTTAATATTGAGCATCCTGCCTCTGCCAAAATAACATTTCATGATTTTCGCCTGGTTAAGGGCCCCACACATACGAATTTGATTTTTGACGTTGTTGTGCCTTTCAAATATGAACTCAATGATGAAGAAGTATCCGATTATATCAAATCGTATGTTAAAGCAGCAAAGAAGAGATGCTTTTGTGTTATTGAAGTCGATAAAGCGTACGTAAATTAAGGTGTTTTTGAATTGAACCGGCTGAGCAAGGACAGAGAATATTTTGAATACGGAATCATAACAGTTCTTTGTATAATGAGCTTTTTGTTGTTATGTTCTTTTCTTTTAGGAAACGGACCGTTTGACCAGGTGGCTGCCAATTCATATACTCGTCAGGCAGTTGCTTTCCTTTCGGGACACCTGGATTTGACAGACGGCAGTTCTTTGGCGTATTTGGAACTGGCCATAAAAGACGGAAAATATTATGTTTCTTTTCCGCCGTTTCCGGCGTTTGTTCTGTTGCCGTTTGCAGTTTTCTGCGGACTGTCGACTCCGGATTTTTTGATAATCTACATTTCGGATGCTCTGGCTGCGGCAGTTGCTTTTTTGATAGCCAAAGAACATAAAATTGCGCCTCTGTATTGTCTTATAGATTCTCTATTCATTATTCTGGGATCTAATTTTGTTTTCCTTATGCTAAATCCGTCGGTATGGTTTCTTGCGCAGAATCTCTGCTTTACCATGGCATTGTTTTCTCTTTATTTTGCAACCAAAGGCAAGAATGCGTTGGCATTTTTGTTTTGGGCTTTTGCCGTAGGCTGCAGACCGATGCAGATAGTATTCTTACCTGTATTGCTATTCGTTGTTTTTGAAAAATATAAAGTGAAATGCCCGGAAGCAGGCTTTTTTAAGATGCTGCTAAAAATATGGAAAAGCTATATTCCCATGGCGGTTACGGCACTGGTATATATGATATTGAATTATGCCAGATTTCAAAATCCGTTTGAATTCGGACATAATTATCTGCCGGAATTTGTTAATGCACCGGAAGGTCAGTTTTCACTTTCTTACGTAAGGAATAATATAGCGTTCCTTTTTCATAACATTGAATTTGATGAAACAGGGAAAATGGTTATCAGCCATTTCGGAAATCTTTCGATGTTTATTGTAATACCTGTAGCGACAGTGTTTGTTTTGCTCGGAATCATATCACTGTTCGGAAAAGGGCAGAATAGAAAGAAATATTGCACCTTGTTTTTGCTGACTTTCATATGTGCGAGCGCATACTTGTTCCTGGTTGTAATGCACAAGACCATGGGGGCCTGGCAATTCGGATGCAGGTATGCCGTTGATATAGTTCCGTGGATATATTTATTTGTTTGCGGATGTTTTTCAAAAAAGCCCGAATTGAATAAATGGATTTGGCCTTTCTTTATTTGGGGAAGCGCGTTGAATCTCTTGGGAACAATTATTGTTTATAATAACTTGCAGGGATAATCATGAAATCGATACTTGGCCAGTCGGCAGCTTTATTAACCGTATATCTGGGGATGATTTTGATAATTTATATTTTGCGTGAATTGAAATTCGTTTCAAATCATGTATATAAAAAGTTATCCGGTTACGTTTCTTATTATTCGATACTATATGTCGTTTTTTTGATTATCGGGGGGATAGTATATAATTCCACACATGGAATGACGGGGCTTTTTGATGTATCCGTTATCTATGGTTTTACAGCGCCCGAATGGTTTTCCGGTTTCTTGTTTTTTAAGGACTTTTGGGCTTTCGAATTTGTTTTCTTGTATCTTTTCAGTATTCTGTTCGGAACGCTGTGTGCCATGACGATTGAGAAGGTTTTCGGCAGAACACTTTCTGAATTATGTAAACCATATATTTTTCTTTTCCCATATTCGTTTATTGTTTTCATAAATCCCGTTGCAGCAATCATTTTTACTGCATTGGCTGTTTATGCATTTTTCAAAACGAAACATATGAATTTTTCAAAGCGAATCAGCCCGAAATTTATTACGGCAATGACTGTTTATTCGCCGATTATGTTGAGCTGTTGCTCGATACTTAATGCATTCTTGTTATATTTGTATTTACGTGGTTAGCAGATGAAAGAATATATTTTGAAAAATAAAGACAACATCATATTATTCTTTTTTTCGATGATTTTTCATCTTTTTGTTATCGTGCTTGCATGCTTAATTCTTTCTTTATACGGGCAGTCTGATTTGTTTAGGCACGTAATATTAAGACTTACGGAAGCGGGAGATGCTCCGCACTATTTGTATTTGGCGCAGAACGGATATGCTTCGGTCGGAGAGAAAACAAACCTCATAGTATTTTATCCGCTGTATCCTTTTTTGGTCGGAATATTGGGACGAATCACAACTTTTGAATTTGCGGGACTTATTATATCCAATATTACGTTTGCTTTTTCCTGCGTTCTTTTGAAAGAACTGTTATGCATGGATTACGACAAAGAAAAGACTTTGTACGGGATAATGATGTTTCTTGTTTTTCCGGCGTTCATCTTCGGAATGGGAGTGTTTACGGAAGGATTGTTTTTGATGCTTTCCGTTTGGTGTATGCTGTTAATTCGAAAACGTGATTTTGCCATGGCGGGTTTGATAGGAATGTTTTGCGCTTTGACCCGGGCACAAGGTGTTCTGTTAATAATTCCTGCGTTGTATGAACTGATTTTGGCAATCAGGAAAAAAGAATATAAAGAAAAGAAGATTAACGCATTACCTTTGCTATTTATTCCGACAGGATTCTTTTTGTATCTGTTATTGAATTTGATTAAGACAGGAGATGCTTTTGCGTTCGTGAAATTCGAAGCGATGGAACCGTGGTATAATACCATGAATTTTGTTGCGGAAAATATATCAACACATTATTCTTTGGCCAAAGAATATTTCGGGCTCAGTATTTATATTTACGGGCCGCAGATATTCCTGTTTTTCTTTACGATAGCGGTATTGCTGATAGGAATCAAAAACAAGGTTAATACGTCTGTTATCATATATGGTTTTGTGTATTTATTTGTTACTTATCTGCATGGATGGATGATCAGCGGACTTCGATATATGATGTCGTGTTTCCCCATTTTCTTGATTTTACCTTCAATCAAAAACAGGAATGTTCGAAATACGATTTTGGCTGTGTTCGGTGTTTTTTCACTTTTGTTTACGTATTACATTTTGGAGGGGCAGGCTATAATGTAGCCTCAGAAAATGATGCAGGGCTCGATTTTGGGAAATTTATCTGCAATTTTATATTACCTGTACTTCATTTTGGCAGGGTGTTTCGGTACACTGGCTTTTTTGAAAAAGGAAAGTACCGTCAGAAAAATCATTTTGGGAGCAATATTCGGAATGGTTCTTTTAATGTGGCTTCCAATGCTTTTTGCACTCTTTTTCGGGTTCGGAGTTTTGTCACACCTTTTTGCACTTGTGGCAGTGGTGCCGCTTTATTATTTATCCGTAAAAAATCTTCTTCGTGAAAGAATGAATATCCGCAAGGAACTTTTGGGCGCGGTTAAATCAGTTGCCGGAAATAAAGTCTTTTTGGTTATTTATACTTTATTGGCCGTACTTTGGGTATACTTGATATATACACATAACCTTCGCCCAAATGATGCGGGAGGATTAAGCGTAGGACAGTCAACATTCGGAGATATCAATATTCACCTGGGCTTTATTACTACCATAGCAAATCAAAAGTCAATTCCGTCGCATTACAATATTTTCCCGGAGGCAATTCTATCGTATCCGTTTTTGGCCGAATGCATCTCAGCATCCATGTATGTATGCGGGGCGTCGCTTCGATTTGCATATTCGTTTCCGATGGTAGGAGCCTTCTTGGCTTTAACGGCTGCCTTTTATATGCTTTCTTCCACGATATTGAAATCAAAAGGCAAAAGCGTTCTCGCGTTTTTGTTCTTCTTTTTCAACGGAGGATTCGGGGCGCTGTATTTCATTAATTGGTCAAATGAGGGAAAGTATCATTTTAAAGATATTTTTACCGAGTATTATAAAACGCCTACCAATCTGACAGATGAAAACATTAGATGGGTTAATGTAATTATTGACATGTTGTTGCCGCAAAGAACATTTCTTTTCGGAATGACGGTTTTGGTATGCGCAATTTACCTCCTATTCAGGGCATATGAATCCCGGGAAAAGAAATATTTCATTCTGGCAGGAATACTCGGAGGTGCACTGCCTTTAATTCACACCCACTCTTTTGTGGCGTTTGTATTGATAGCCGGCGGAATGATTTTGAATGATTTGTACACGAACGCTGTTTCAACCGATTCTTTTTGGAAGAAAAAACCGCAGGCAGTATTGTTCGTATTCTTTATTGTGCTCATGGAAACGGTTTCCGGCCTCCTAAAAAAGGAAATACTGCTATCCGGTGACTTGATGATTTTATTTTTCGTTTTGATATTGGCGGTGCTTTTGGCGGGAATCGTTTTGCTGGTCAGTGCGATTAAAAAAGGTCGCACCAAGGAGCTGTTATCAACTGTAGGCTGCATGCTGGGAATAACAGTGATTATGGCATTACCGCAAATATTCGGTTTTACTTTGAAACAGGCGCATACGGAGAGCGGCTTTTTCGAAGGACATTTTAATTGGGCCAACTTAGGTGACGGATATATCTTTTTCTATCTAAAGAATATGGGTGTGGTTTTAATTCTATATGTCTTGTCCCTGTTTGAAGATAAGAAGGATTCACTTTTTTCGACAGCTCCGGTATTTTTGCTTTTTATCGCTACGGAACTAATAAAGTATCAGCCGCTTGAATATGATAATAATAAAATTCTGTATGCCGCATATATATTTATAGCCGTAAAGGCGGCCGATTATGCTGTCGATTTATATCAGAAGATTAAGATCGGCGCCGGAGGAAAACTTTTGGCTGCCCTGATTTTGGTAAGTTGTTTTATGTCGGCGCTATTAAGTATCGGACGCGAAGCAGTATCGGATTATGAAGTATACGGCCGTGATCATGTTGAAATGGCCAAGTGGATAGAAGATAATACACAAGTGACCGATTTGTTTTTAACAAATAACAGACATAATAACACCGTGTCGTCTTTAACGGGACGCGATATTCTGTGCGGTTCCGCCAACTTTTTATGGACTCACGGTTTTTCGTACGACGAGTATTATGCAGATATTCGAAGAATGTATGAGAGCCCAAAGAGCTTTGAAGACTTGTTCAATCGATACGGAATTGATTATGTATGTGTATCGGAGTATGAACTTAACGATTATGAAACCGATACGGAATACTTTGATAATCACTTTGAAAAGGTATACGAAAAAGGGCAGTGCACTTTATACAAAGTGAAATAAGAAAATGCCCCAACATCAGTATTGAAACCGAGTTCCTTAATGTATATAATGATTTGAGTGTTAAAGATAATTATGAAATTCATTTATAAAGGAGAAAATCATGAGTAACAAACCAGCAGTGCTTCTTATCCTTGACGGATACGGACTTAATGACAAAAAGGAAGGAAATGCCGTATTAAATGCGAAGACTCCCAACATGGATCGCCTGATGAAGGAATATCCCTTTGTTAAAGGAAATGCTTCGGGCATGGCAGTAGGACTTCCTGAAGGACAGATGGGAAATTCCGAAGTAGGACATCTCAACATGGGTGCCGGCAGAATCGTATATCAGGAATTAACCAGAATTACCAAAGAAATTCAGGACGGAACATTCTTTGAAAACGAAGCATTGCTTAAGGCAATAGATAACTGCAAAAAGAACAATTCTTCACTTCATTTGTACGGACTGCTTTCAGACGGCGGTGTTCATTCTCATAACACACATCTGTACGGTCTTTTGGAAATGGCAAAGAGAAACGGTCTTTCAAATGTATTTGTTCATTGCTTCCTGGACGGCAGAGATACACCGCCTCAGTCAGCAAAGGGCTTTGCCGAAGATTTGGAAAAAGAGATGTCTAATATCGGTGTAGGAAAGATAGCTACTGTTTCCGGTCGTTATTATGCAATGGATCGTGATAACAACTATGACAGAGTTGAAAAGGCTTATGATGCGTTAACCAAAGGTATCGGAAACGAAGCCGCATCAGCTCCCGAAGGAATTCAAGCTTCGTATGATGCAGGTGTTAACGATGAATTCGTAGTTCCTTTTGTTGTTAAAGAAAACGGTGAACCCGTAGCTACCATCAAGGATAAGGATTCGATTGTATTTTTCAATTTCCGTCCCGACAGAGCCAGAGAAATCACTCATGTTTTCTGCGATGATGAATTTGATAAGTTCAACAGAGGAAAGCGCCTTGATGTTTGCTATGTTTGCTTCTCTGATTATGATCCGACAATTCCCAATAAGGATGTTGCATTCAAGAAAGTAGAAGTTACCAATACATTCGGCGAATGGCTCTCTAACAACAATATGAAACAGGCCAGAATAGCAGAAACCGAAAAATATGCTCACGTAACCTTCTTCTTTAACGGCGGTATCGAAAAGCCGAATGACGGAGAAGAAAGAATACTGGTTAACTCACCTAAATATGTTCCTACATATGACAAAAAGCCTCGTATGAGTGCATATACGGTATGCGATAAGTTATCCGAGGCCATTACTGCAAAGAACGAAGACGGCAGTTCTGTATATGATGTAATTATTTGTAATTTTGCAAATCCCGATATGGTTGGTCATACAGGCGTGTTTGAATCTGCAGTACAGGCAATTGAAGATATCGACAGATGTGTAGGTGAAGTTGTTGAGTTCGTAAAGGAAGTCGGCGGATTCATGTTTATCTGTGCCGACCACGGAAATGCAGAGCAGTTGATTGACTATGAAACGGGAGCTCCGTTCACGGCACATACTACTAATCCGGTTCCTTTCATTCTGGTTAATGCGGATCCGAAATATAAGCTTCGCGAAGGCGGATGTTTGGCAGACATAGTTCCTACAATGATTGAATTGATGGGAATGGAACAGCCTAAAGAAATGACAGGAAAGTCACTTCTCGTTAAATAAATGTTTCTTAGTCGGGAAGACCTGTGGTCTTCCCGTTTTTTAATCAAAAGGGGAGGTATATATGACCGTAGAAAAAATGGGAAACAGCCTGGTTATTCATAATAAGGGGAGTTTGGTAAAGATTGATCCCTGGGGTGAAAGCGGTGTCAGAGTTCGTATGTGGGGAGACAATGACGGTGATAACCATGACTGGGCTTTGACGGAAGAAGTAAATCCCGGTCCTTTGGTGGACCAAAACGGAGAGGCTTATACACGCTCGCTTATGAGCAGAATAAAGGATATAGCTCAAAGAAACGTGATTATTACCGAAGATACCGTTGATACTACAGACCCTTGGTATAAAGGAAAAGAGTGGGAAAAGTATCATACTTTCGGAAAAGTATGGAGACTGACCAACGGAAAAATAACCGTAATGATAAACGAAGAGGGGTGGATCAGTTTTTATAACCAAAAAGGCGAATTGCTGACCCGCGAATACTGGAGAACCCGTGACCGTGTAAATCGTTACTGTGTTCCTTTACGCGTAGAAGGCAGAGAACTTAAATGCATAAAAGGAACCACGGATTATGAACTTACGGCCCGCTTTGAAGCTTTCGACGATGAAATAATAGTCGGCATGGGCCAGTATCAAAATAAGCATATGAATCACAAAGGAGCTACATTGGAATTGGCTCACCGTAATTCGCAATGCTCCGTTCCGTTTTTCGTATCGAACAGAATGTACGGATTTTTGTGGAATAATCCGGCAGTGGGCAGAGCTACCTTTGGAACCAATGTTACGGAGTTTTACGCTAAATCCACCAAAAAGATGGATTACTACATTACGTGCGGTGATACTCCCGCTCAAATTTTGGATAATTATACTTCCGTAACGGGAAAGAGCCCCATGATGCCCGAATACGGAATGGGTTACTGGCAATGCAAGCTGAGATACCGTACGCAGGAAGAAGTACTGCAAGTGGCCAGAAAGCATAAAAAACTGGGACTTCCGATGGATGCCATCGTAATAGATTTCTTCCATTGGACAATGCAGGGGGATTTTAAATTTGAAAAGCGTGATTTCCCCGATCCGGAAAAGATGATTGCGGAACTGAAAAGCATGGGAATAGAAACCGTAGTTTCGGTATGGCCTACGATTGATGAGCGCAGTGAAAACTTTGCCGAAATGGAAGAAAAGGGTTATCTGGTCCGTGCGGACAGAGGTAATCAAAACCATATGACCTGGATGGGAAATGCAGTATTCTATGACGCAACAAATCCTAAAGCACAGGAATTCGTATGGGATAAATGTAAAAAGAATTATTATGACAAAGGTGTCAGAATTTTCTGGCTCGATGAAGCCGAACCGGAATACGGACCTTACGATTTCGATAATTACAGATACTATGACGGCATAGCTCTTCAGTGCACCAATACCTATCCTGTAGGTTATGCCAAAGGCTTTTATGACGGACTTAAAAAATGCGGTGAAAAACAGGTAATGAGTCTCGTTCGTGCTGCATGGGCCGGATCACAAAAATACGGTGTACTGACCTGGTCCGGAGATATATCGTCTACATGGAGAGCCTTTAAAGAGCAGATTCAGGCCGGACTCAATATGGGAATGGCAGGAATCCCCTGGTGGACATCTGATATCGGCGGCTTTTTGGGCGGTGATATTACAGATGATGATTTTAAGGAATTGCTCGTTCGATGGTTTGCGTTCGGATGCTTTTGTCCTGTATTTCGTATGCACGGAGAACGTTCACCGTGGTATGAAAGAGAGCAGGAGTTTATTGATAATGTGCGTCAGCTCACATCAGGACAGGATAACGAAGTTTGGAGCTTCGGTGAAGATAATTTCAAAATACTGAAGAAGTATTTGCTTATACGTGAAAAGATGCGTCCCTATATCAGAGAATGCATGCTCAGAACGTCGTTAACCGGTGAACCCGTTATGCGTCCTTTGCTGTTTGATTTTCCTGAAGACGAAAATGCATGGACATATCAGGATGCATATATGTTCGGCCCTGATTATTTGGTCTGCCCCGTTACGGAAAAAGGTGCGGACAGTGTATACGTATATTTGCCGGAAGGTGAATCGTGGATTGAAGACTTTACAGGTATCAAGTATGAAGGTGGCCGCGAAGTATTGGCGAACGCTCCCCTTGATGTAATTCCCGTATTCCACAGAACCAATCCTCAAATCGGAATCAATGTGAAGATATTCTGATGACAGAAAAATAATCAACAAGCAGAGCAAGAATATTATTAAGAAACAAATAAGTTGATATTACAAATCGCTTGGAGACATTTCCAAGCGATTTTTTTATTATTTCATCAGATTTTTGAATTCTTCGAAATTCATTTAGATATATTGGATACAATATGATGAAAATGAAGATTTGTATCCTTCAATTCATCAAAATGATTCCGAAAATGCCATGAAATCAACCTGAATTGGATAATAAATAAAAGAATCTTCAAATTATATCCCGTAAAAATTTATAACGGAGGATACTAAAAAGAATATTTGTTTATTTGTATCCAATTGAAACTATGTTTTGGCGAAAATCTGTAAAACTTTAATGAATAAAAGGATACGGAAAGCCATAATTTCTAAATAGTATCCAATATGCCCGGTAACTAACGCGAACTAAAGAACTGAAAGCCTTGAAGACAAACGACTATGGTGCCAAGCACCTAATAATCCTTACTCTGCTTGATTAACAGTGTATCTGACATCAGCAGTTCGTCAACCCTGCGCGAAGCGCACCCCAAGCGGCTTCGGGGTTGACCAGCTGCTGATGACAGATAAAATAATCCATAAGCAGAGCAAGAATTATAGAAAAAACATCTATTATCTACTGTCCAGAAAACGGGGTTTTGGAAAAGTGACTGTCCATAAAGACGGGGACGTACTTTTTGGCAACCTATTAATCTATTAAATTGAGTGTCCACACTATGGGGTACATTATAATAGACTTGACGGCCTCCATTATTATTATTATTATTAACTTGTGCGTTTTTCTGTTCACTATTTGGACAGAAATTATATGCATAATATTATTTTGGAGGCTTCTATGAAGAAAAAAATTGGTTTATTAATCGCATTATTAATGGCTATTACGTTTGTTATGGGAATTCGTGTGACAACGTTGGCAGAGGATGTTTATCAGCTTACTATAAGTGGTGATATAGAAGGAAATGTTTATTTGTATTTCCCGGATGTAGTTGTAACAGGTCAAGATAATGTTCCGTACATACAGTTTATTACTAGCACACCAAAAGCTTCGTATAAAGGGAATAATTTTAGTGGTAGTTTTACTTGGCTACTCAGCAGTTTTGATCCTTACCCTTCTCAAGGTGACATATTTTATTACGATCTTGGGCAGTCAAAATATGTAAAGAGTTCAATTGCTTCAGTTACTATTAAATCTGATCCTGTACCTCAGGATATTTCAGTACCCCCGCATGTTCATAACTTCCAGTGGCAAACAATAACGGAACCTACTCAGTATTCCGATGGTCTTGAAGGTGAAGTTTGTTCATGTGGTGCAACCAGAAATACACAGCCGATATCAGCATATGGCTTTGCAATCAACGACTATGCAACAAAATTAGTTAATGCTTCAAAATCAGGGCAGGTTATTAA
>JAZUFW010000003.1:0-89449 GCA_045640905.1 Lachnospiraceae bacterium | reverse complement strand
AAATGTAGGGAAAAATTCCCGGATGGAATTTTTAGGCTTAGTTGGCAACGGATTGCCAATTAAGCCGACCGAACGCCTTCGAAGATGCAAGTTTCTTAGCAAAATGGCAATCGAATAGCCGTCTGAGAAAGGTAATATCATCCGCGAGAGCGTAAGCATATCACTAAAAATTAAAGTAAATAAATGTGCTGACGCTTGAAAAACTGATTACGCAATATACAAAAAGGATTGCGATTAATATTGAAAAACGGGTAGAAAACTTGGTGTTTTCAACTATTTCCAATGCATTTTTTCCTTTTAGGAATAAAGCCGAAATCAATAGCATAATAATAAAAATTAACAGATACACGTAATTCAGATATTGCGGCATCAACATAGAAACGGCTTTTGTAATAATGTAAAATTCCGGAATATCCAAGGTTTGCGCCATCTTAAAAATATGACCGGTATTTTTCAACATGCCCAGGTCTTTAAACATAATACCGGCGGTTTTCATGGAATCGCTGCCAAAGAATAACAGTGATAAGGCAAAGAATGAAAATGTTAAAAACCAACCGAGCATTTTTGGAATGTAGAATTTTGGTTCTTTCTTATATTCTGTACCTTTTACACCGATTAATCCTATGTTATCCCATACGACCAGGAGACCTTGCATTGTTCCCCAGGCTATATAGGTCCAGTTTGCTCCATGCCAGATTCCGCTTAAAAAGAAAACCATGAAAACATTAATCAATGTACGTACGCGACCTTTTCTTGAACCGCCCAAAGGAATGTATACGTATTTTATGAAAAACCGTGATAAAGTAATATGCCATCTTTGCCATAATTCTTTTACGGAAGAGGCTTTATAGGGTGAATTGAAATTCACGGGCAGTTTTATGTTGAACATGTAGCCCAACCCCATGGCCATGTCCGAATAGCCTGAAAAGTCAAAGTATATCTGGAAAGTATAGGAAAGCATCAGAAACAGTACACTTGTTGTGTCCAATAAAGCTGCATTAGCAAAGCCGTAATTAACCGGCAAGGCCAAAACATCGGCCAAAAGAACTTTTTTGGCCAAACCGAGAGTGAAAAGCGAAAACCCTTTTATCATATTTTGCGGATTAACGGATTTGTTATTTGTGTCTTCGAACTGAGGCATCATCTCCTCATAAAGAACTATGGGACCGGCTATAAGCTGGGGGAAAAACGTTACAAAGGTAATGTAGTTAATAAACGTATAATGAGGAGCCTTGTTAAGTGCACGATCAATCACAAAAGATAGTTGCTGGAAGGTAAAGAAACTGATGCCTAAAGGCAGCAGAATGTTCATTAATTCAAAATGTGTATGGAATACCAGGTTAATGTTTTCAAAAAAGAAATCAAAATACTTGAAATAGAATAATAACCCCAGATTAAGCAAAACACCTGCCCAGAGGCCCAGATTTTTTGTTAATGAGGAAGTTGGATTTTTCTTTTGAAAAATAGAGAGAATATAGCTGATTAAGTAATTTATCAATATGGAGGATACAATAATCCATAAATAATAAATATCAAAGTATGCGTAGAACCATAAAGACATTCCGGCCAGAAAGAGTTTGGCCAAAGAGTATTTTCGAAAATGATTCAATACAAAATAGCCTAATAAAGCAATAGGCAAAAAAACAAATATGAATATGTAAGAATTAAACAGCATATTACTTTATATTGGACAGAATCAAAGAAATAATGGTTTTTATGGCGTTGGTTTGGTTTGATCTTTCCATGGCGTCGATGTATGTCTGACGCGTGAAATACAGTTCGGTTACTTTTTCTATAAGGTTGTCGGAGAGATTTTCATCATCTTCCACAACCAGGGAATATCCCTGAGCTTCAAAGGATTTGGCATTGAGTATCTGGTCTCCTCTGGATCCTCTGCTTAACGGAACCAGAATATTAGGTTTGTGAAGTGCCAGTAATTCACATATTGAATTGGCTCCGGCTCTTGAAATGACGAGATCGGCCATGGCGAATAAATCGTTAAGTCCTTCGTTGATATATTCGAATTGAATATATCCTTCGGATTTTAGATTAAACAAGGATTCATCAAGCTTGCCTGCTCCGCATATATGCACAATCTGGAAATCGTTAAGTAACGAAGGAAGAGCTTTACGCAATGCTTCATTAACGGATTGCGCTCCCAAAGAACCGCCGATAACCATAAGCACAGGTTTACCGGATTTAAATCCGCACATTGCAAGGCCCTTTTCTTTTGAGCCTTTTAATAATTCCTCTCTGATGGGAGAGCCTGTTAACAGAGCTTTCTTTTTCGGAAGCGCTCTGACGGTTTCGGGAAAGTTACAGCAAATTTTCTTTGAAAAAGGAAGGCACAATTTGTTGGCCAGTCCCGGAGTCATATCCGATTCATGTGAAATAACGGGAATGCGCAGCATTGATGCGGCAATAACTACAGGTAAAGCTACATATCCGCCTTTTGAAAAGACAATATTCGGACGGAAGTCCTTCATATATTTTTTGGCTTGCGATATACCTTTTAATACTCTGAAAGGATCCAACAGATTCTGCAAAGAATGATATCTGCGAAGTTTTCCGGTGGAAATAGCCGTAAAAGGTAAACCGGCTGCGGGAATCAACTGACTTTCTATGGTGTTACCCGATCCGATATAAGAAATTTCAAATCCGGCTTCGTTTAAATACGGAACCAATGCTAAGTTGGGAGTGACGTGACCGGCCGTTCCTCCGCCTGTGAGTACTATACGTTTATCTGCCATAACATTCACCAATGTTTACACTTCATTATATTTTTGTTTTAATATTCTTATAACTTATAAGAACAAAGTATATCAGAAAACACACTTGTTTTCTATCATATAATTGACTAAAAGAAAAGGAAATTGGGGTAAAAACATGAGCAAAATTTGGTATAGCCAACCGGCCGAAATCTGGGAAGAAGCAATTCCTTTGGGAAACGGAAAACTGGGAGCGATGGTTTTCGGAAAAACAGATCGCGAAGAAATTCAGTTAAACGAAGAAAGTATCTGGTACGGTGCCAAATGCGACAGAATAAATCCTGATGCATATGAATATCTGCCGCAGATTCGACAATTGATTTTTGACGGCAAAATTACCGAAGCCGAAAAGCTTTGCAAATATGCTTTGTCCGGGTGTCCCGAAAGCATGCATCCTTACCAAAGTCTGGGAAATGTTTTTATAGAATTCGATAACCATGACGGCATCATGGATTATCACAGAGAATTGGATTTGGATAAGGCTCTGTATTTTCAACAATATTCTTTGGATAATACATTGTTTGAGCGAAAAATGTTCATATCAAAACCTGCAGATGTTTTGGTAATGAAATTTACCGCAAAGGGTACAGGAACGCTAAACTTTGATGTTATTTTAAGACGCGAGCGGTTTTTCGACGGAACATACAAAATAGAAAACAACGGAGTGGGGTTGTACGGAAATTTGGGAAAAGGCGGTTCCGATTTTGTGTTCGCGATTATGGGATGTAACGTGGGCGGAACGCTAAAAACCATCGGTGAACATTTAATAGTTCAGGATGCCAAAGAAGTAACTCTCGTATTGGGGGCCGATACATCATATCATCATTGTGGAAAAAGCTTGGACGAGATTAAAGATATTGTGCATAAAAAGTGTACGGACGCTCTCAACCAAGGCTTTGATGCTTTACTTAGCGAACATGAAAAAGACTATGGACAGCTGTTTAACAGGACTTCTTTTTCACTTCTTTGCGAAGAAAATTATGATGACATACCTACCGATATCAGAATAGCTGATTCTGCTGATAATAATGCGGACATAAAGCTAAGCGAATTGTATTTTGCATACGGAAGATATCTGCTTATTTCCTGCTCCAGAGAAGATACTTTGCCTGCAACTTTGCAGGGATTGTGGAATAAAGATATGACACCTCCCTGGGATAGCAAATATACCATTAATATTAATGCGCAGATGAATTACTGGCCTGCGGAAAGTACGAATTTGTCCGAATGTCATATGCCGTTGCTTAAACATATTAAAACCATAGCGGCGACCGGAAGGGAAACGGCTCAAAAGATGTACGGATGTCGCGGGTTTGTGGCACATCATAATACGGACATCTACGGAGACAGCGCTCCTCAGGATTTTTGGATACCGGGTTCATATTGGGTCATGGGCGGAGCATGGCTTTGTACACATATTTATACACACTATGAATACACTTTGGATAAGGATTTTCTGGAAGAGTATTACCCTCTCTTGATAGAAAGTGCCCAATTCTTTTTGGATTTTTTGGTGGAAAAGGATGGTTATCTGGTTACTTGTCCATCGGTATCTCCGGAAAATACATATATTTTGCCCGACGGAACAAAAGGTTGTATAAGCTATGCCGTAACAATGGATAACCAAATACTGCGGGATCTTTTTAATATTTGCATAGACGCATCTAACGTACTTGGGAAAAACGATGAGATTATAGAGAAGATAAAGAAAGCCTTGGAAAAGCTTATTCCTACGCGCCTTGCATCCGACGGTTCAATTATGGAGTGGATAGACGAATACGAAGAGGACGAACCGGGACATCGACATATCTCACATCTGTACGGATTGTTCCCGTCAAATCAAATATCGTATGAAAAAACTCCGGAATTAATCGAAGGAGCAAAGAAGACGCTCAGCAAAAGATTGTCTCGCGGAGGCGGACACACCGGCTGGTCCCGGGCTTGGATACTGAATCATTATGCCATGTTAAGGGATGGAAATAAGTGCTTTGAGAATTTGCAGAAATTATTTGAAAATTCCACCTATCCCAATTTGTTTGATAAACATCCTCCGTTCCAGATTGACGGAAATTTCGGAGTAACAGCCGGAATTGCAAACATGCTGTGTCAATCCACTGCAGACAGGATTATTATTTTGCCGGCTTTACCCGATGCGTGGAAAAACGGTAAGGTATCGGGATTAAGAGTAAAAGGCGCAGGAACCGTCGATATTGAATTTTCCGATTCAAAGCTTTCAAAATGCGATATTACTTTTGAAAAAGATACGGAAATGATAGTTCAATATAAAGACACCGTTAAAAGCGTTTCGTTTGCCGGAGGACAAAAAACAGACGTTTTGGCGGAAATACTAAATTAAAGAAGTCTTGAAGAAGAAGAGCACTTTATTTATAATGTTCGGGGAAAGAACACTTTTCAAGAAGAGATTATTTGATACCAAAAGGAGGCAAAAAGATGATTTCGTGGAATAATTTGGATACACTTTCATCTTACAAAGAGTTGAAAAACGCAAAAGAGGTTGATCTTTTGCAGGTTATGACAGGTGAAAACGGAGCAAAAAGAGTTAAAGAATATTCTGTTGATATGGCAGCAGGACTTAGTTTTAACTATGCGGCAAAGAAGGTTGACGAAGATGTCCTTGGAAAGCTTGAAGCTTTGGCTAAGGAAGCACAGCTTTCAGAAAAGTTTAAGGCTCTGTATGAAGGTGAAGTAATCAATACCGGAGAAAAGCGTCTGGTTCTTCATCAGTTGACACGCGGTCAATTGGGAGCTGACGTTGTAAAGGACGGAGTTAATAAAAGAGAGTTTTATTTGAATGAACAAAAGAAAGTAGCTGCTTTTGCAAACAAAGTGCATAACGGCGAAGTTCTGAACGAAAAGGGAGAGAAATTCACCACAGTAGTACAGATAGGTATTGGCGGAAGTGATTTGGGTCCTCGTGCCATGTATCTTTCTTTGGAAAACTGGGCTAAGAAGACAGGAAACTTCAAGATGGAAGCCAAATTCATCAGCAATGTCGATCCCGATGATGCTGCTTCTGTACTTGCATCGGTTGATGTCAGCCGTTCTTTGTTTGTTTTGGTTTCCAAGTCCGGAACAACTTTGGAAACATTAACAAATGAATCATTCGTAAAAGATGCTTTGTCAAAAGCCGGATTGGATGCTTCAAAGCATATGGTTGCTGTAACTAGTGAAACATCTCCTTTGGCAAAGAGCGCCGATTATTTGGCAGCTTTCTTTATGGATGATTTTATCGGAGGAAGATTCTCCTCTACTTCCTGCGTAGGCGGTGCCGTTTTATCATTGGCATTCGGTCCTTCGGTGTTTGAAGCATTTCTTGAAGGAGCTGCAAAAGAAGATAAATTGGCAGCAAACGAAGATATGTACAAAAACCCGGCTATGCTGGATGCATTAATCGGAGTATATGAAAGAAATGTTTTGGGATATGATTGTACGGCAGTATTACCTTATTCACAGGCTCTTTCGAGATTCCCCGCACATCTTCAGCAGGCAGATATGGAATCAAACGGCAAATCCGTTAACAGATTCGGAGAACCGTTATCATACAAGACAGGTCCTGTCATTTTCGGTGAACCCGGAACAAACGGACAGCATTCTTTCTATCAGCTGCTTCATCAGGGAACGGATATAATTCCTTTGCAGTTTATCGGATTTAAGAATTCACAGATAGGAACAGATGTTGTTATCGAAAACAGCACCAGCCAGAAGAAACTTTGCGCAAATGTTGTTGCTCAGATAGTTGCATTTGCCTGCGGAAAGAAAGATGAAAACAATAATAAGAATTTTGCAGGAAATCGTCCTTCAAGCATCATTGTGGGAGACGAATTGAATCCCGCTTCACTGGGCGCGTTACTTTCACACTTCGAAAACAAGATTATGTTCCAGGGATTTTTGTGGAATGTTAACAGCTTTGACCAGGAAGGTGTTCAGCTTGGAAAGGTTCTTGCAAAGAAAGTTCTTGCTCATGATACGGACGGAGCTTTGAAGGCCTTTAGTGATATTTTTGAGATTTAGTAGTATTTAAGTAAGGGCTGCTTTGATATTGCTTCAAGGCAGCCTTTTACATAAGGCCGCATATTGAGGTACATGAAATGAAGAGTAAATGGAAATTGTTTTATGATTGCGTGATGATTGTTTTCGGAGCATCGGTTGCTGCCTTTGCGGTAGAGGAGTTCCTGGTTCCCAATACGATTTTGGATGGCGGAGTAGTCGGTGTCAGTATTATGATAAACGCCCTTTCCGGAATAGCTTTGGGCTTACTTTCTTTTGGAATTAACATACCGTTTTTGCTGGTCGGATCCACTAAACTGGGCAAACAGTTCATTTTTAAATCAGCTTTGGGAATGGCGTCCTTTTCTTTGTTTGTTTCCGTATTTGAAAAATGGATTGAAATAACTCAGGTGGATTTACTGGCTGTGGTTTTCGGCGGCGTTATTTTGGGTATCGGATGCGGCTTGGTAATTAAGCATGGCGGATGCCTGGACGGAACCGAAACTGTAGCTATCATGCTGAATAGAAAGAAAAAGTGGCCTGTCGGACAGACGGTATTGATAATAAATGTAGCAATTTATACTGCTGCCGGAATCATTTTTGACTGGAATAAGGCAATGTTTTCGTTGCTGACTTATTTTATCGCTTCCAAGGTAATTGATATGGTCGAAGCAGGATTTGATCAGACGAAGTCGGCCATGATTATTACCGATGAATGTGAAGAAATAGCAAAGCAAATATATGAACGTCTCGGAAGAACCGTTACCATTATTGAAGGAGCAGGTTTGATTTCCGGAAAGAAGGATGTTCTTTATTGTGTTTTGACGAAATTCGAAGTAAGCGAATTGAGAAACCTGATAGATTCCATTGATACGTCCGCATTTATTGCCATTTCGGACGTTGAAGAGATAATCGGAAGTCATATTAAAAAGAAAGATATTGCCGTAAATAAGCTCGAAGGAATTGCGGAAACCAATACTGCAGATGAACAGATTTGACAGAACCGAAAAGCTAATCGGATCGGAAGCGTTAAAAAAACTGAATGATTCAAAAGTCGCCGTATTCGGAATAGGCGGAGTTGGCGGATATACGGTTGAAGCTTTGGCCCGCGCCGGAGTCGGAGCACTTGATATTATAGATAAAGACATAGTTGATGTCACAAACATCAACAGACAGATTATTGCTTTGTCTTCGACCGTAGGAAAAGACAAAGTAAGTGTGGCGGCCGACAGAATAAAGGATATTAATCCAAATTGCTCGGTAAATGCATATAAAGTATTTTTTCTGCCCGAAAATGAGCAGGAATTTGATTTTACAAAATATGATTATGTAGTTGATGCGGTAGATACGGTCAGCGCTAAAATAGCCATAATAAAAAAGGCCAAGGAAAGTAACGTTCCGATTATCAGTGCCATGGGTGCGGGAAATAAACTGGACGGAACCTGTTTTGAAGTGGCGGATATTTCCAAAACATCGGTATGTCCTTTGGCCAAGGTAGTTCGTAAGGAATTAAAAGACAGAAACATCAAGGGAGTTAAGGTAGTTTATTCAAAGGAAGAACCGGTAAACAAGGGGTCAAGAGAACCTGCTTCCGTTTCGTATGTTCCGTCGATAATGGGGTTAATGATAGCAGGAGAAGTAATAAAAGATTTAATTAGGGAGGTATAGTAATGAACGAAGAACAATACAAACAATTGGTTGAAGTGCTTCAGGAAATGCGTGATGACGAAAAAAAGGAAATGAAGTATGCCAAGAGACAGGCCAGGTTTTCCGTAATTATTTCGGCATTGTGTTTGGTGCTTGTAGCAGTAATGGTTGTAGTAATTTTGACCATTATTCCCAAGGTAGTAACGGTTATTGATACAGCAACCGAAATTTCCGAGAACGTTGTGGTTATTTTGGATGATGCCGGTGCGGTAATCAAAAATCTTGATAAAGTAACCACCGAACTTAACGAAATGGATATAAACGGTTTGTTTGATAATGTAAATACATTGGTAGCACAATCTCAGGAAAGCATTACCAATACCATGAAAAAGATAGAAGATATTGACTTTGTGGGCCTGAATCAGGCTATTTCGGATTTGGGAGATATTGTAGAACCCATGGCAAAGTTCTTTAGGTAAAGTTGATGAAAATAGTTATTCTTGAAAGGGACACGGTTGGATTGGATGTGTCCGTCGATGCAATTAATCAATTCGGGGAAGTAACAGTGTATCCGATGACTACGAATGAACAGGATGTTCATGACAGAGTAAAGGATGCTGATATTATTATCGCCAACAAATCAAAGCTTAATGAATACTCACTTAAAGATGCGGAAAATGTGAAACTGATCTGTGAGTTTGCTACGGGATTTGATAATGTTGATATCGATTACTGCAGGAAACGAAACATCAAAGTATGCAATGTAAAGGGCTATTCAACCGATTCGGTTGCACAGCATACCTTTGCTTTATACTTTTACCTGTCCGAGAAATTAAAATATTACGACGAATATGTAAAAAGCGGAGAATACGCTTCCCAAAACAATTTTTCATACTTCGGAAAGCCATTTTGCGAATTAAGTCAAAAGACCTGGGGTATTATAGGAATGGGGAATATTGGCAAAAAAGTTGCTTCTGTTGCCAAAGCGTTCGGATGTCGTGTTATTTTTTATTCCGTAACCGGAAAATCAACGGTTAAAGACTATGAGCAGGTCAGCTTTGATGAGTTGCTTTCACAGTCGGATGTTTTGTCGCTCCATTGTCCGCTCAGTAATCTGACCAGAGGATTAATTGATTACGATGCTTTGTCAAAGATGAAAAAGGACGCAATATTGATTAATGTCGCTCGCGGTCCTGTAGTTGTGGACGGAGATTTAAAGCGGGCATTGTGTGAGAATCTGATAAAAGGAGCGGGGCTTGATGTTACGAGTACCGAGCCGATGAGAAGCGAAAACCCGTTAAGTGAAATCAAGGATTCGGATAAATTGATTATCACGCCTCACCTGGCATGGGCTTCTTTTGAAGCAAGAGAGCGTGTTGTATCCGAAACGGTAAAGAATATAGAAGCTTTTCTTAACGGAAAAGAAAGGAATATGGTATGGGAATAGAACTTAGGAATATAAAGGCAATTCTTCCCGAGAACGGAAATGATTGCATAAAGGAAACATCGATTTATATTGAAGGAGATAAGATAACCGGAATCGGAACAAAGCCCGAAGGCTTCGTTGCTGATAAAGTTATTGACGGAAACAAAAAGCTGGCCATGCCCGGTTTGATTAATTGTCATACACATTCATATATGGCATTTATGAGAAATGTTGCCGATGATTTGAGTTTTATGGATTGGCTGTTTGGCACCATCGATCCCATAGAACAGAAAATGACGGATGAAGATACTTACTGGGGAGCATGTCTTGCCATTATCGAAATGATGAAATCCGGAACAACTTGCTTTAACGATATGCAGATGAATCCGTTCCAGACGACCAGGGCCGTTAAAGAAAGCGGAATGAGAGCTGTGATTAGCCGAGGATTGGTCGGAAACGGAAATGACGAAGGCGGCAGACGCAGAATTAATGAAACATACGCAGAAATGGATTTTTGTAAAGACTGCGACAGAATCACATTTATGATGGGACCTCACGCTCCGTATACATGCGATGAAGAATATTTCAGAATCGTTTCCGATGAAGCTAAAAAAGCCGGAGTCGGAATACATGTTCATTTGTCCGAATCTGTCAGCGAGATAGAAGGAACCAAAGAAAAATATTCCGTTTCACCGATTGAAATGGCTGAAAGAAACGGATTATTCGAGGTTCCCGCCATAGCTGCTCACTGTGTTCAGATTGATGAAAACGATATGGATATTTTGGCCAAAAACCATGTTTCCGTAGTAACCAATCCGGCCAGCAATATGAAACTCGGAAACGGGTTTGCACCGGTACCGGAAATGATGGAAAAGGGAATTAATGTCTGCCTGGGAACGGACGGAGCCGCATCCAACAATTCTTTGAATATGTTCCATGAGATGAGCCTTTTGGCGTTAATTCATAAAGGAACACATAAAACCCCTCAATGCGTAGGTGCCAAGGAAGTCTTTAAGATGGCTACAATTAACGGAGCCAAGGCATTGGGACTTGAGGATGTAACGGGTTCTTTGGAAGTCGGTAAAAAAGCTGATATAGCTATTTTGGATTTGAATAATCCTTCGCTTATGCCGAATAACAACCTTATGGCAGGCCTTTGTTACTCTGCAAACGGTTCAGAGGTTGATACTGTGATAATAGATGGTAAAATTACTATGGAAGGTCGCAAAATACTGACCATGAATGAAGAAGAAGTATATACAAAGGTAAATGAGATCATAACCCGTATGGGTCTTGATAAAAAGCAATATTAGTTCAGGAGGTTAATAATATGAGTGGAATTATTGCTATAGTAATTTTGGTTGTTTTACTAATTTTGTTATTAAGCTGTATATGCATTGTGCCTCAGGCAAATGCATGGGTAGTTGAATTTTTGGGAAAATATCATGAAACATGGACAGCCGGTATTCATGTTAAAATTCCTGTTTTCTACAAGGTAGCCAAGAAGGTTTCTTTAAAGGAACAGGTTGCGGATTTTGAACCTCAGCCGGTTATCACAAAGGATAATGTTACCATGATGGTTGACTCCGTTGTATTCTTTGAAGTATTTGATGCAAAACTGTTTTCATACGGAGTAGAAAGACCTATTGCAGCTATAGAAAACTTGTCTGCCACAACATTGAGAAATATAATCGGTTCAATGACTTTGGATGAGACTTTGACAAGCCGTGACAGCATTAACGGTCAGATTACGACAATTCTTGACGATGCTACGGATAAGTGGGGAATTAAGGTTAATCGTGTAGAGGTAAAAAATATTCAGCCGCCCAGATCTATCCAGGATGCAATGGAAAAGCAGATGAGAGCCGAAAGAGAAAAGAGAGAAGCTATTTTGACCGCTGAAGGTAAAAAGCAGTCGGCTATTACATTGGCAGAAGGTGAAAAGGAAGCAGCTATTTTAAGAGCCGATGCAGTAAAGGAACAGCGCATCAGAGAAGCACAAGGTGAAGCAGAAGCTTTATTGGCAGTTCAAAAAGCACGCGCCGAAGGTATCAGATACATCAATGAAGCTGCCCCTTCTTCCGCATATATACAATTGCAGTCCTTCGAAGCGGCTAAGGAAATGGCTAACGGCCAGGCAACCAAGATAATAGTTCCTTCGGATATAGCTAACCTTGCAGGAACGGTATCGGCAATCAAGGAAACGGTATCTAAGTAGGTGAATTAGATGGAATTTGTGCCTTTTATATGGTTTTTTGTTGCGATAATTATAGTTATTGCGGCAATAAAAAATGATAAAAGAAAAAAGAAAAATGCAGTATTTACCGCCAAGAGACAGTATACGCCCGTGACGAATACTACTACTATCCCCGCAAATCGACCGCAAAAGAGAAAAATGGGTATTGAAGAAGCTTTTCGGGATGATTACAGGAACGATTGGCTGGCCAAACAGCTTCAGGAAGAACATATTGCATTTAAAAAAACGAGTGAAATGTTCAGTTTGAAAATAGAACATGCTTCAAGCTGCGATGCTGCAATGATAAAAGCTTTTCATGAACAGCATTGTGATGCAAAGGAAGTAGATACCGCTCAAATTCATTAAGTACTGATTATTTAGGAGGAATATATTTATATGTCAAGCGAAATCAGAGATATTAACCTGGCTTCATCAGGTGAAAGAAAACTGGAATGGGTAAAAAGAAATTGTGACCTTCTTCGTACGTTGGAAGAAGAATTCAGTAAGACAAAGCCTTTTGCAGGAAAGAAAATAGCACTTTCGGTTCATTTGGAAGCAAAGACCGGATATTTATGTTTGGTATTGGCTGCCGGTGGTGCCGAGATGTATGTTACAGGATCAAACCCTTTATCTACGCAGGATGATGTGGCAGCAGCATTGGTAAAGGCAGGCTTGGAGGTTCATGCCTGGTATGGTGCAACAGCGGAAGAATATGAAAGTCATATAAAGAATACCCTGATGTGCGGTCCCAATATCATAATCGATGATGGCGGAGATTTGGTTAATATGGTTCACAACGAGATGCCCGAATTGATTCCGAATATTATCGGCGGTTGTGAAGAAACAACAACCGGTATTATCAGACTTGAAGCAATGAACAAAGCCGGCAAGTTGATGTTCCCCATGGTGAGAGTAAATAATGCGGACTGCAAGCATTTATTTGATAACAGATATGGTACGGGACAGTCTGTTTGGGATGGTATCAACAGAACGACCAACCTGATAGTTGCAGGCAAGATAGTAGTTGTAGCAGGTTACGGATGGTGCGGAAAGGGAACCGCCATGAGAGCAAAAGGTCTCGGTGCTCGCGTAATAGTTACGGAGATAGATCCTGTTAAAGCTATTGAAGCAGTTATGGACGGATTTGATGTTATGCCCATGAATGAGGCTGCCAAGGTCGGAGATTTCTTTGTAACGGTAACCGGTTGTGACGGTGTTATTGACAAAGAAGACTTCGCTGTAATGAAAGAAGGCGCTATTTTGTGTAATGCCGGACATTTTGATTGCGAAATCGATATGGCATGGCTGAATGCGAATGCTGTTGAAAAGCGTGAGCAGAGAAACAACATTATGGGTTATAAATTGCCCACAGGACAGTGGATATTTACACTTGGTGAAGGAAGATTGGTTAACTTGGCATGCGGTGACGGACATCCTGCCGAGATTATGGATATGAGTTTTGCAATTCAGGCTCTGTCTGCAAAATATTTGGTAGAGCACGGAAAAGAATTAACATCAAAGTTAATCGATGTTCCCAGAGAAGTAGATAATGATGTTGCACGCAGAAAGCTTAAATTCCTTGGTAAGGAAATTGATGTTTTGACTCCCGAACAGGAAAAGTATTTGAACAGTTACAACATTGAAAATTAATTATATCTTGCAGGAAACCCCGAAGAATTACTCTTCGGGGTTTCTTGCGTTATTTGTTTTGTTTATGTGTATATTTATATCCGTTATGCGGTGAAATGATGGGTGATAAGCTTAACGGACCGTCATCATCAAAAGGTTCAAATACGCTCTCCTTTTCATTAAGCAGGCCTCTTATCATGGAAACAAGTCTTCGGGCGGCTTCGTTTGCATTCCACTTTTCAGAAATTGTTCTGTAAGCCTCAAGGCCCATGTTGATTCTTTCCTGAGGGTTCTCTATTAAATATCGAATGCAGGAAGTCAATTCGTTGACATCGTTGTATTTATAAACCATGCCGTTATTTTGATGCGAAATCAAAAAGGCAGCTCCGCCTACAGCGCTGCTTGATATAACCGCACAGCCGGCATTCATGGATTCGTTTAAAACAGCTCCCCATCCTTCGATATAATTGCTGGTAAAGAGGAAAATATCGTATTCCAGCATTAAGGAACGAATTTCCGAAGGGCTTTTAAAATCTTCGAAAGAGATGCAATCCGTCAGGTTTTTTTCTTCGACGGCAGCAGTTAATGAATCGTGAAGTTCACCGTCTCCAACGATGGTCATAGAAAAATCAAGACCTTCCTTTTTTAAGGTTTCAGCTGCCAAAATAGGATTTTCCGGATGTTTCAGAGGAATCTGACGTCCCACCCATAAAATTTTGGGTTTATCCGTAGATTTTGCCTTATGTGACAGAATATCATCTTCGGAATATTGTATAAATTCGGGAAAATAACCCCATCTGAGCATTTTCCCTGTGTAGGCGTGGATAAGTGAAAAATCCGAAGCAACATATGCTCCGGCACATAAAAGGTATACCGGAAAAGAATTAAAGCGTATGTGATCGTGATATTTCTTTTTAAGGCCTCTCGGCGAAATAAACTTCCATTGACCTTCTTTGTAGATTCTTTCACTGTAACGAAATACAGGTTTTCTGTTTTCCAGTCTCGGTATTATTATTTCTTCGTCTTTACAGGCACCGAATATGACAATATCCGATTCCATCAAAAGCTTTTGACACAAAAATGAGTCTTCATAATATTTCTTTACAAAAGGAAGATCGGACAAACGTTCATCCCATCCCATGCCGGAGCGTTCCTTTTCCATAGGCTCGGTTTGAATAAACGTAAAATCGATATCGGGAGTATTCAAAAGAGCTTCACAAAAAGGAAGCTGATGGTGATTTATGTAATTTGAGGCAAATGTAATTTGAATCATTGTTGAATTTTTTTGTATATATTGAGCATCTGTTGATAGTTTGTTTCTCTGTCATGAGTGATGAAAGCTCGTTCGCGGGCGTTTTTGGCAAGCATTTTTTCAAGGTCGGGACCTTCAAATAAATGAGTGATTCGAACAACCAGTTCTTCGACATCATCACACTTGTACATTAATACTTCTTTGGAGTCTGTTGCCAAAGAAGAAACTCCGCCGACTTTTGAACAAACACAGGGTACGCCTAAAAGCATTGCTTCGCCCAGGGAATTCGGAGAGTTTTCCATAACGGATGAAAGAAGAAATACCTCACTTGATAACAGCTTGGATTTAAATTCATCCGCTGTCAGCGAGCCGGTAAAAAATACATGTTCTTCAAGATTGTTTTCGATAATCAAATCTCTGAGGTATTTTCCGTATCCTGATATCTTAATCTTTTCTTTGAGAGAACGAAATCCTGTAATATTATCACCGGCTATATACATGGTGGCATCGGGATATTTGTCTGTGATGACAGCCATGGCTTTAATGGCAAAGTGTGCTCCTTTAATCGGGTAATTTCCCTGAGAAACAAATATGGAGTGCTTTTTTGCTTTGGCACTATCCCAACAGTCACTGTAAAACTGTTCTCGTAAAGTTTCGTTCAGTTTGAAATATATGATATTCGGATTAACTTTTTTAACGTAGTTCTCGTCAAAACCGGTTCTTCCGCAAACGTTTTTGGCCATCTGCAGTATTTCCTGCTCGGCTTTGGCTCTTTGAAGAGTCTTTCGTTTCTGGTCTACGATGCTGTCTTTACGCAAAATATCGCGAAATGTTCTGCGGTATATTATCGATTCGGGTAAAGAAGCATAGTAAGCATCGGCTATTGGCTTCATAAGTCCTTGCAGATGAACCAGTGCTATGTCACGATAAGCTTCATTTTTAAGCAATGCTTTTGTATGCGCATATTCCGTTCCGAAACAATGGATGACGTCCGGCTTAAAATCATTGAGAATTCTGTCAATTGCAACATACAAATCCTCACTGTAGATTTCGGGATGCGAAGAGTCCTCGTAGAAACTGTAATAAGCAATTTTTCCTGCAGTTCCCTTCAAGGAATCATGATCATAGGGAAAGGCAAAGGCCAAGGAAATGTCTTCATGTTCCGCAACAACACTGCTCATACCGGATATCCAGCCTTCTTTGTTGGTTCCTCTGAGACCGAGATGTTTTGCTATGGGGTAAGGCATTATATTACATAACCAAAGAACTTTCATACAGTATCCTCTTATTTTCTGTGACCGCCGATTTGCTCGTTTCGAAGTACGGTAGTTCCGTGTTCGTTCAGATTCATACCTTTCAGTATGGCATTTCCGCCGTACTTTTGCTTGATATCAAGAACGGCGTTTTGGATTTTCCTGTTCTTTTCGAGAACGTTTTCATCCGTAAACAATGAATATTGGAAATACTCATCTGATTCTATATTGTTTGCGCTTATGCCAATTCTGCGAATAGGCATCGCTTGATCGAGTATTTCCGAGTATACTTTGACTATTTCGGGAATGAGCACTCTGTCTGAGTTGGTGCAATCCGTCAAACTTAATGTTCCGTGTGCAAAATCACTGATATAGTCGCTGTATCCTATGTATAGTGAAAATGATTTGGAAACAACGTTCTTTGATACCATTTCCAAACAAAGAACATCCATCATTTCCTTTACAATCAGTTTTCCTTCTTCAAAACTGTAATCTCTGGGGAGAACCTGTCCCTGTGACAGAGAATTCGAGGAAGGCTTGTATTCTTTAATATCTTTGATAGTAACGTTTTCACGGCCCCAGGCGTGATCTATCAGTATTTCCGCATCTATTCCGAAGAGTTTATACAATAAATCCTCGTTCGCTTCGGCAACATCCTTCATGGTAAACATGCCGTAGGAATTGAGCTTCTTTTGAGTTTGTTTTCCTATCCGCCAAAAATCCGATAAAGGAGTATGAGACCATAAGGTTTTGCGATATGTTTCTTCGGTCAGTTCTCCGATAAAATCCGGAGAATGCTTGGCGCAGATGTCCAAAGCTATCTTGGCCAGGTACAGATTGGTACCGATACCGCACGTTGCATGAATCGACAATTGATCAAAAATCTCATTGATTATCGTCTTTCCCAGGGTTTTGGCATCCATTCCATACAAGGATAAATAATCGGTTACATCCAAAAAAGCTTCATCTATCGAATATACGTGAATGTCGTCTTTTGATATATATTTCAAATAAATGCCGTATATTTTCGCGGAATAATCTATATATAGCTGCATTCTGGGAGTTGCGGCTATGTATTCGATTGATTTTGGGATTTCAAAAACGCGGCATCTGGAACTGACACCCAGAGCTTTCATGGGGGGAGTAACAGCGAGACATATTGTTTTTTCGGTACGTGACAAATCCGCTACTATTAAGTTGGTTTTCATAGCATCCAAGCCTCTTTCGGCGCATTCAACGGAAGCGTAAAAAGACTTTAAATCAATACATAAATATGTCCGCTCTTTCATTAGTTAAGTATATCACATCCGCTTTATCTTTTTTTAATAATATTAATGAAAACTTTCGTACCCCGTAGGAAAATCTCTATGCTATACTTTAAGCATGAAATTAAAGACAAAACTACAGATAACTTCATTAACCATTATTATTCTGCCACTGATTCTTGCAATGGGTGCATTTGTGGTTTTGGGTAAAGTTTTGGCCAGAACACACGGCGGAAATGAATTGATTTTCAATCCCATCAACGGCCAGATGGACGTTATTTTTCAGCCCGATATAGCACGTCCGATGTTTCTGTATATGGCCATTTCCATAATCCTTATACTGATTGTTACCAGTGTATTATTGACCTTGTGGATTTCGAAAAGTGTGTTCAATCCCGTAAATAAATTGAATGTGGCAATGCAGAATATTGCCGAAGGAAATTTGGAATATCGCCTTCCGGTTGAAGAATCAGACGGAGAGATCGGAACTTTATATAAAAACTACGAGGATATGAGACTAAGGCTTAAAGAATCCGCAGATGAAAAAATACTCTCGGAGAATCAAAATAAGGAGCTTATCAGCAATATCACGCATGATTTAAAAACGCCCATTACCTCGATAAAAGGATATGTTGAAGGAATAATGGACGGTGTAGCCGATTCTCCGGAAAAGATGGATAAGTATATACGGACTATCTATAACAAAGCCATCGATATGGATAAGCTGATAAATGAACTGACTGTTTATTCCGGAATTGATAATAACAGGATTCCGTATAACTTTTTAAGAATAAATGTGGCTGACTATTTCGGAGATTGTATAGAAGAAGTCGGACTTGATCTTGATTCAAAAAATATTAAGCTTGATTATTCCAATCTGACCTCTCCGGATACGGTAATAATAGCCGATCCCGAACAATTGAAACGTGTAATCAACAATATAGTCAGCAATTCGGTTAAGTACATAGATAAAACAAAACAGGCACAGATAGATATCAGAATTCTGGACGAAACCGATGCAATCAGAGTTGAAATCGAAGATAACGGCAGAGGTATTTCAAGTAAGGACCTTCCGAATATCTTTGAAAGATTCTATCGAACCGATGCGTCAAGAAACTCCTCGCAGGGTGGCTCCGGAATAGGGCTTTCGATAGTCAAAAAAATAGTGGAAGATCACGGAGGCTACATATGGGCAACTTCGAAAGAAGGCGAAGGAACGTGTATGCATATGGTATTTCGTAAGTATGCAGCCGAAAACGGAAAGGAAGAAATATATGAGTAGAATACTAATTATCGAAGATGAAGAGGCTATTGCCGAACTGGAAAAGGACTATCTTGAATTAAGCGATTTTGAAGTAGAAATACAAAATGACGGAACGGAAGGCTTAAAAGTTGCGCTGGAAGAAGACTTTGACCTGGTAGTACTTGATTTGATGTTGCCCGGTACGGACGGATTTGAAATTTGTAAAGAGATTCGCGAATACAAGAATATACCGATAATCATGGTTTCGGCCAAAAAGGAAGATATAGATAAAATTCGCGGGTTAGGTCTGGGAGCAGATGATTATATGACCAAACCTTTCAGTCCCAGCGAACTGGTTGCGCGTGTTAAGGCACATCTTTCAAGGTATGAAAGATTGACTTCTTCGACAGGTGTCGGAAACGACATTATAGAGATTCGAGGTATTAAGATAGATAAAGCAGCCAGACGTGTTTGGGTTGACGGCGAAGAGAAAGCGTTTACCGGAAAAGAATACGAACTGCTGACATTTTTGGCGGAGCATCCGAACAGAGTGTATACAAAAGACGAGCTGTTCAGAGAGATATGGGATATGGATTCTATCGGAGATATAGCTACGGTTACCGTTCATATTAAGAAAATACGCGAAAAAATAGAATTTGATTCTGCAAACCCTCAGTACATAGAGACAATTTGGGGAGTAGGATACCGCTTTAAGATATAAGTTTTAAGGCCCAAATTGTCTGTTTGTGCACACTCAAATCTATTATTAAAAATAACAACAGAAAAGAACAGCAATGATTAAAGTAATTTACGAAGACGAGCAGATATTGGTCGTATACAAGCCTGCAGGAATAGCAACTCAAACAGCCAGAGTCGGACAACTTGATATGGTTTCCGAAGTAAAAAACTATTTGGCATCACAAAACAAAGATAAAAGGGAACCGTATCTGGGCCTGATTCACAGATTGGATCAACCTGTATGCGGAGTTTTGGTTTTTGCAAAAACCAAGTCGGCTGCTGCTTCGTTATCGCATCAGATCAATTCCGGTGAATTCAGAAAGTACTACTATGCAGTCGTTTTGGGCAAACCCGAGAATCAAACGGATGTCTTGGTGGATTATTTATACAAAGACGGGCACAACAACACATCGTATGTCGTGAAAAAGGAATTTCCGGAAGCAAAGAAAGCCTCTTTGGAGTACAGGGTAATAAAAACCTTGGTTGCTCTTGAAGAAAATGTCGAAGCAACTTTGCTTGAAATAAAGCTGATGACCGGACGTCATCATCAAATCAGAGTACAGCTGGCCAATGCAAATATTCCTATACTCGGGGATGGGAAATATGGTAGTATTAAATCTAAGGATTTCAGTAAGAATTCCGCTTGTAAAAATGTAGCTCTTTGCGCGCACAAGATTTGCTTCAAGCATCCTGTTACAGGAAAAGAGATGTGTTTCGAAAGGGATCCCGAAGATGAAATTTTCGAAGCCTTTTTATAAAGAACTCGCTTCGGTTTTTGCTATAGCATATATTCTGGTTTTGTTTTGCATATATCCTTTTTATATGAAAGAAGGATATGTTGATATAAGTTTGTACAAATTCTATTTCTATATGTACGTTTCTTTGGGGGAAGCAATTATTCTTTCCCTCTTTTTTCTTATTAATGTTTTCAGTTCGAAATCTCTTGAAATCAAACCGAACAAAATAGTGACGGCGTCTTTGATTTATTTGGCATTTACCGTAGTGTCATTTATTTTTGCGCCAAATAAAGAAGACTCTTTTTTCGGTGAAAAAGGATGGAACATGGGGTTTGTAACATTATCCTTGATGTGTGTCCTGGTGTTGCTGATTTCTTTATGTATGGATTTCGAATACTACATAGTCTACGGAATTATTGCATCTTCCGTTCTGATTAATCTTTTATGTATTTTTGACAGATTTTCTTTCTATATCATTCCGCTTGAAATTAGAGATCCGTCGTTTGTTTCAACCCTGGGAAACATCAATTGGTTCACGGGATATTTATGTATCGCTATGCCGATATCGGCATTTTTCTGCCTTCATGCGATGGAATCGCAAAAGCCGACATGGATTAAGATTCTTTTGACGATTTCGACGCTGATATCGTTTATGGCAGGTTTTGCGCAAGGGTCTGACAGTGTATTGCTTTTGTATGCCGCCATGTTTGCCGGTTTGTTTTTCCTTTGTGGGAAAAAGTGTCTACGATTGGATTCGTTCTTTTTTCTGCTTGGTCTGTGTTCGCTTTCGTCACAGATTATTTATCTGATCAGACTGATTATTCCGGAAAAATATAATTATGAAACAAAAGGCGTGTGCTCTATATTGTCCGGAAACGCAATGCTGTCGATAGTCTTTCTCATATCCGTTGTGCTATTTTTACTTTTCCGACTTAAGAAACTTGAAATGTATGAAAAACATATATATCGGGCCGGATGGATATTGGCGTTGAGCGCGGTCATATTTGTATTGATTATCGGATTATTGAAAACGAATACTTCCCTGATAACAGGCTTTAATAACAGTTTGTTCTATTTTGATACCCGCTTTGGACAAGGGAGGGGACAAGCCTACAGAACAGCGGTTTTGTGCTTTAGAGAAATGAATTGGTGGCAAAAACTGATAGGTGTGGGACCTGACGGCTTTTCCTCGTACGCCTATTCAATACCGTATATAAAGAATGAGTTGATTATGCATTGGCCGACCGATAAACTGACGAATGCTCACAGCAGTATATTGACGCTTTTGGTAAATCAGGGAATTCTGGGTATGAGTTCATACTATTATCTGATGATTAGGACCATAAAAGAATGTTTGGCTAAAAGGAAAGAGCCTGTTATGCTCGCCATAGCACTGTGTACTTTTTCATTTTGCATTCATAATCTCATATCATTCGACCAGGTATTGAATACGACATTTGAATTTGCTCTGATAGCCATAGCGGCATCGTTTGAAAAAGCCGAAAGATAAACGCTTACGGTTTTGACATTGACACATAATAATTGTAGAATAAATTGAATATCTATATATATAAAGAATCGAGGGAATATAAAGTGGCAGAGAAAAAATTGGTTGAAGCAATAACTTCTATGAACGAGGATTTTGCACAATGGTACACAGACGTTGTCAAAAAAGCGGAACTTATTGACTATTCAAATGTTAAGGGATGCATGGTTATCAAACCTGCAGGCTATGCTTTGTGGGAAAACATTCAAAGACAACTGGATGAAAGATTTAAGGAAACAGGTGTTGAAAATGTATACATGCCAATGTTTATTCCTGAAAGTCTCTTACAGAAAGAAAAGGATCATGTAGAAGGATTTGCTCCCGAAGTAGCATGGGTTACTCACGGAGGACTCAATCCTTTGCAGGAGAGAATGTGTGTAAGACCCACTTCGGAAACGTTGTTCTGTGATTTTTATAAAGGAGAAATTCAGTCTTACAGAGATTTACCCAAGGTATATAACCAATGGTGCTCTGTAGTCAGATGGGAAAAGGAAACAAGACCTTTCTTAAGAAGCAGAGAGTTCTTATGGCAGGAAGGACATACGGCTCATGCTACGGAAGAAGAGTCTGTAGCCCGTACGGAACAGATGTTGAATCTGTACGCTGATTTTTGTGAAGAAGTATTGGCTATTCCCGTAGTAAAGGGACGCAAGACAGAGAAGGAAAAATTTGCCGGAGCGGAAGCCACTTATACAATAGAAGCCTTGATGCATGACGGAAAAGCTCTTCAGTCAGGTACATCACACAATTTCGGAACAGGTTTTGCGGAAGCTTTCGGAATTCAGTACACAGATAAAGAGAATAAACTGCAGTACGTTCATCAGACTTCATGGGGAATGTCTACCAGAATTATCGGTGCGATTATTATGGTTCACGGTGATGATTCCGGATTGGTACTTCCTCCGCTTATTGCACCTACTCAGGTTGATATTATTCCTATTCAGCAGAAGAAGGAAGGCGTCTTGGAGAAGGCCGAAGAAATCAGAGCAGCAATTAAGGCAGCAGGATTACGAGTTAAGGTTGATGATTCGGATAAATCTCCCGGCTTTAAGTTTAGCGAGCAGGAAATGAGAGGTATTCCCGTTCGTATAGAAATCGGACCTAAGGATATTGAGAACGGTAAATGCGTATTATGCAGACGTGACACCCGCGAAAAGATAGAAGTATCAATTGACGAGGCAGCATCCGAGGTTGCCAAACTCTTAGAGACTATTCAAAAAGATATGCTTGCAAGAGCAAAGAAGCACTTGGAAGAGCATACATATGTAGCTAAGACAAAGGAAGAATTTATTAAGACTTTTGAAGAAAAGTCCGGCTTTGTTAAGGCTATGTGGTGCGGAGAAAGAGCCTGTGAAGAACAGATTAAAGAAGATATGGCCGTAACCAGCAGATGTATGCCTTTTGAACAGGAATGCTTATCTGAAAACTGCGTTTATTGCGGAAAGAAAGCCACAAAGATGGTTTATTGGGGCAGAGCATATTAATTGCCAGAGGATTTTTAGTTAATGATGGAAGAACAGGGAAATACAAATCTATCCCAAAAAAGAATATTGGTAGTTGATGATGATCCCGGGCAGCTGGAAATTCTGCGCAGCTATCTTGAGCCTACGTATATCGTAGGTACGGTTAGCTACGGTCAGTTTGCGATGGATTACGTTAAAGAATATGCTACGGATTTGATTCTTTTGGACATATTGATGCCGGTAATGGATGGCTTTGATTGTTTTCGCGCTATTCGTAATACCAGTGAGGGAAGAAATATCCCTGTTATTTTCTTTACGGGCAAAAGCACCCGTAACATCGTATTGGAATCCATCAGTATGGGTGTTGACGGATATATGGTCAAGCCCATAGCCAAAGATCAGCTTCTTGATAAGGTAAGCGAAATTCTGACTGCACAGGAGAATGTGAAAAACAAGAAAACCGTATTGGCGGTTGATGATGATGTTTCATATCTGAAAATCATTAACTCTTCACTGAAAGAATCCTTTAAAGTGGTTATGATCAATACGGAAAAACTGGCCATGGAATATTTGAATAATAGTATTCCGGATATTGTAATACTGGATTCTCAGATGCCGTCGGACAGTGCAAATGTGATTTTAAAACACATCAGAAATGATGAACGCCTGATGGATATTCCCATAATAATGCTAAAAGGAATCAATGAAAAATCCGTTATGGTGGATGAAAAAGGATTCGGACCGGATAAGTCTTTATTAAAACCTGTCAGTAAGCTGGATTTAATGAAAGCCATAGTAGCAGCTTTCAGCCAGCGCGGAAAGGAACTGAATTGAGTTATAGGAGAGTTACATGTTAGGTTTTAAACCTCATATAACTGAAAACGAAAAGCAGGTTAATGCAATAAAAGAAGTTCTGTTAAATGAGATTAATGAAGGACTTATTGTTGCAGATAATGCCGGCGACATCGTCTTTACCAATGATTTGGGAAAGGCCTTTTTGGATTGCGGTCTTTTTGGTCCTATAGATATTGTTTCAAAGAATCCCAAGACATTTGTATTCGAAGGAACGGAGTACACCGTAAAGTACAAATCTTTATCCGAGCATGCCGGGTTCAAGGGGACGATAGCTACCTTGTTCAGCACAGAGGGCATAAAGGAGCAGAAACGCGAAATCGAAGAATTAAAGGATTCTTTGGAAAAATCTTCAGGATTTAAATCTGCCTTTTTGGCGAATATGTCCCACGAAATCAGAACTCCGATCCATGCGATTATCGGATTTGCCGATATTATCATGAAAGAAAACGTTGCGGATAATATCAGAGCGCAGATAGATATGATAAAGGATTCGTCTTACAGCTTGTTGGCGATTATTAACGATGTACTTGATTTGTCCAAGATCGAATCCGGAAAAATGGAATTGGTATGCTCAAATTATTACATTTCATATGTAATCAGAGATATTGAAGCCACTTATTCACTGTTGGCATCCCGTAAAGGACTTAAGTTTGAAATACATTTGGATGATAACATTCCCAGTAATATGTACGGAGACAAAATACGATTAAGGGGAACGTTACTCAACATATTAAGCAATGCCGTCAAATATACAAAAGAAGGCAGAATAGATTTATATATTAAGGTTCTTGAAAAGAAAGACCAAATGGTGACCTTATGCTTTGAAGTAAAAGATACGGGTATAGGTATAAAGGACGAGGACAAGAACAGATTATTCGAATCATTTGCCAGATTCGATATACAGAATAATTATTCCATCGAAGGAAGAGGCTTAGGTCTTTCCATAGCCAAGGGATATATGGATTTAATGGGCGGAAAGATTGAAGTTGAAAGTGAGTATGGCGTAGGTTCTACCTTTAGAGTGATAGTAGATCAAAAGATTATCGACGATTCTCCGGTAGACATGAATGTTGTAAATGCCAGAAAGAAAAAGGCTGAAAAGACCTTCGCGATTAAGGATTATAAGGCGCTGGTTGTAGACGACAATCCTGTTAATCTGACTGTGGCTAACGGTCTAATGAAAACATACGGGCTTGATGTTGATAAGGCAACAGGCGGAAAAGAAGCAATAAATGCCTGCCTTCAAAAGGAATACGATATTATCTTTATGGATCAGATGATGCCGGAAACAGACGGTGTTATGGCAATGAAAGAGATCCGTAAAATCAGTGAGTATTATGCCAAGCAATGTACGATTATTGTATTAACGGCAGATGCAATGGCAGGAGTCAGGGACCGACTGATGGAAGAAGGCTTTGATGAATACCTTTGCAAACCTTTGGAGATACATCGTTTGGAAGCAATGCTTTTGAAATTTGTTCCCGAACGTAAAATCGTTGAGCGTTCCAAAGAGGATACGGTTAATATTACCATCGAAGAAAGCACACCGATTCATGCTGCGATGCCTCCCGAAGAGGACGTGAGTGCTATATCCGAAAAGCTGGGTATTTCTTTGGATATTTTGGAAAAGAGAATACGAGATTGCGGCGGATCTTTGGCATCATATAAAAATGTATGCGAAGTAGCCGTAAAGCACAGCAAAGCCAAAACAGAAAAGTTAAAAGAGGCAAAATCAATCGGTGATTATGAAAGATATACCATAGAAATTCATGCTCTTAAAAGTACGTTATCATCAATAGGAGCCATGGATCTTTCCGAGCGTGCCAAGGAACAGGAATTAGCGGGAATTGAAGGAAAGACACAGGTTATTGATGAAAAAATGGAAGCTTTTCTGTCCGATTATGAAGCTTTTATCGAGTTGTTAAAATCAGTTGTTTTGGGAGTTGATGACAGCGATAAAAAGGCAAAGGCTGAAGGAGCGGGCGAAGAGTGGTCAAAAGATGAGATGCGTCAGTTTCTGGGACGTATCGAAACGTTGGTAAACGCATATAATTTCGGAGAGGTATTTGAAATATTGGATAATGTTTCAAAACTTGAAAAAGGCCCCGAAACGAAAGCTGTAATAGATGATATCACCGAACTCATGAATAATATGGACATTGAATCTTTACGAACCAAACTTGGAGAACTGATTTCGTGAATGAAGTGAAAATAAACCTTCCCAAAGAGGTTAATTTCATAATAGAAACTATAATACAAGCCGGCTACGAAGCATATGCAGTAGGCGGCTGTATTCGTGATAGACTAATAGATTTGGAACCGGATGATTATGATATTACGACATCTGCTTCGCCGTATACCATAAAGGAGTTGTTTAAAAGAACGGTCGATACCGGGATTAAGCACGGAACCGTTACCGTAATGATAAAAGATACAGGCTATGAAGTAACAACGTACAGGATTGACGGAAAATATGAGGATTCCAGACACCCGAAGGAAGTTACGTTTACGCAATCCCTAAAAGAAGACCTATTAAGACGCGATTTTACCATAAACGCAATGGCATATAACGACAAAGATGGTTTAGTTGATTACTTTGGAGGGATGGAAGACTTAAAGCGTGGGATAATCAGGTGCGTAGGAAATCCCGTCGAGAGATTTACAGAAGATGCATTAAGAATCATGCGCGCGGCGCGATTTTCAGCTCAGCTTGGCTATTCTATCGAAGAAGAAACGCTTCGTGCCATGAAAGAATTGTCATATACCATTAAAAATATCAGTATGGAACGAATTCAGGTTGAACTGGTCAAGTTAATTCTGTCAGATCCTTCAAAGTTGGTATTGGCATACGAAACAGGAATAACCAAAGTGTTTTTTAAAGAATTTGATGCTGCCATGGAGTGTGAACAAAATCATCCCCATCATTGCTACAGTGTGGGAATGCATACCATAAAGGCCATGGAAAATGTTCGAAAGGACAGAATACTGAGATTGGCCATGCTGTTTCATGATTTGGGCAAACCTGCGTGCAAAACAACAGATGAGAACGGAATTAATCATTTTAAAGGACATCCCGAAAAAAGTAAGGAATTGGCCATTGCCGTATTAAAGAGATTAAAGTTTGATAATTACACCATAAGAACAGTTGCAGCATTAACCTTATATCATGATATGAAAATGTCGTTAACTCACAAAGGAGTCAGGCACATGATCAATAAGGTCGGAGAAGATATTTTTCCTATGATTTTGGAAGTAAGGGAAGCGGATATGCATGCGCAGAGTTTATACAAAAGACAGGAAAAAGAAGAGGAACTGGCCCAAATTCGTGATTTGTACGAGGAAATACTGCAAAACAGGGATTGTGTTTCGGTTAAGGATTTATTGATAACGGGAAACGATTTGTTCGAAATCGGCTGTGAAAAGGGACCTTTGATGGGACAGGTTATTGATGATTTACTTGTAAAAGTATTGGACGATCCTACTTTAAACAATAAGGAGACTTTGTTAAAATTAGCTAAGGAGATAATTCATGAAAAACAAAACTGTTAACAAAGGAATAGTAGCGGTACTGATAGCCATATGTATGACTTTTTGCGCCTGCGCGTCCATAGGATTGGCAAAGCAAAGCGAGTTTGAAAGTAACTATGCTTCAGGTGAGGAAACGCCGGATATATATGTTTCTTCCGCTGACGTGATTTTCAAATCCGTTGATACGGAAAATTCGCTCATGGAATTTTATGTCCTTGGGACAAATGAAATCAAGGTTCTTTCATATACCGGAGGAACGGCTGTTTTCGGAAAGCATGATGAGCCCATGAGTGTATCCATGTTGATGAGCGGAGACATTGCCAAGATTACATACAACAGTACCTTGGAAAAACTGGGAAGTGTTTCTCTTTCCGAAAATGTTTTTACCAACAGTGATATAGAGAAATATTCTTTAAGCGATAATCAAAAGGAACTTCATATAGGGGATGATATTTACAGTATTAATGACAATATTCATATTTTCTCCGGCAATGATGAGATTACGATAGACCAGCTGATTAATCATGACAAACTGACCATTTCGGGTGTGGATCATGATTTGCTAAGTATCAGAGTAGATAAAGGCCACGGTTATCTAGAATTGGACCATGAAGATGCTCTGGTCGGAGGCTGGATAGAGATAGGTCAGACAGTAATATCGCAAGTTACGGATGATATGTTGTTTACGGTTCCCGAGGGAGATTATAAAGTCAGATTAACTAATAACGGAATCGAAGAGTATCGTCAGGTCAGCATTTCCAGAAACAAGGTTACAACTCTGGATTTATCGGATATTGTATCTACCGTACCTGAAAAAGGAGTGGTAGGATTCAGGATTGCTCCCGATACAGCGACGAGCTATGTTGATGGAAAATTTGTTGATACATCATATGCTGTGAGATTGCCGTTGGGAATTCACGAAATAACTGTATCGGCACCGGGTTATTCGACAGAGACTTCATATTTCGAGGTTACGGGATTGAATCAGGTTGTGGAAATTGAACTGATGAATTCAACCTCTTCCGTATCGGAGAATACCGTAAATAAGAATCTATACGCCAATATTATCGTTGAAGCTCCGTATGGGGTTGAGGTGTATGAAGATAATATCTATAAGGGAGTTGTTCCGGTTTCATATCAGAAGACATCCGGAACGCATACTTTGACTTTACGCAAAACGGGATATGTTCCTCAAAGTTACACCATCATTGTGTACGATGACGGAAAAGATCAAAGATATTCATTTGCGGATTTGACGTTGGAACAGAATACCGATATGGGTACTGTCAGCGGAAACGGAATAATAGATTCCTCGGTTAGTCAAAATTCGGTCAGCCAAAATTCAGTCAGTGGAAATTCCGTTTCGGGAAACAGTGTCAGCGCCAATTCGCTGTAACTTTGGCACAGAAAATATACTTTTGACAGCACAAAAAGTTGACATAATTTACGCGCCGTCAAAAATGCCCGAAAGCCTTGATTTTTCAAGCAAAAACGGCATTTTTGGCTTGACTTTTAGGGGCAAAAACGTTATAAATATTTATAGACGTTTTAAAAGAGAAATGTCTGTAAAATATGTTTATTATAGGAGGAGTTCAGAATGAACAAGACAGAGTTAGTTGAAGCTATGGCTAAGCAGGCTGGTCTTTCTAAGAAGGATACTGAAGCAGCTTTAAAGGCTTTCACAGACACAGTAGCTAAGGCATTAAAGAAGGGTGACAAGGTTCAGTTAGTTGGCTTTGGTACATTCGAAGTTGCTAAGAGAGCAGCTCGTGAGGGTAGAAATCCTCAGACAGGTGCTACAATGAAGATTAAGGCTTCTAAGGCTCCTAAGTTTAAGGCTGGTAAGGCTTTAAAGGATATGGTTAACTAGTTTACAGTTAATTTCGGATTACAAGGCTTGCTCTCTTGAGCGAGCCTTTTTTCGTTGTAAATATCGGTTTTTTTATGGAGAATACAGATGAGATTGGATAAATATCTAAAGGTATCGAGACTAATAAAAAGAAGAACTGTTGCAAATGAAGCATGCGATGCCGGACGAGTAAAGATAAACGGAAACGTGGCAAAAGCTTCTGCCAATGTAAAAGTAGGAGATATTATAGAAATCGGATTTGGAAACAAGGAAGTCAAAGCCGAAGTATTGTCGGTTGCGGAAACCGTTAAGAAGGAAGAAGCGGCTGAATTGTTCAAATATTTATAAAAATTATTCCAAAACACCTATATTTTGGTTTGCTAAAACTTGTGACCACAAGATGTTGTGGTCGTTATGTTAACCATCCTAAAACGACAACAACCCGTGATTTTGCGCAGTTTTGACGCTTGACGGTTTGCATAATATTGTATAAAATAATATTATGTTACCCAAATCAAGAAGAAATAAACACAACAAAACAGCGAAGCTTCTGATCGGATTGATTATTTTGCTACTCATAGCGGTTGTCGGAGTTAAAAGTAATGAGCTTAGACAACAGCGTGATTTGTATACTCAAAAGCAAACACAGCTTGAGGAACAGATAGCAAGAGAGATGGAACGCTCCGAAGAAATAGCCGAGTATGAAAAATATACGCATACAAAGGCTTATGTTGAGGATATAGCACGAAATAAGCTTGGTCTGGTGTATGAAGGTGAACTCCTATTCAGGGATGAAAACTAATTTCGATCTATTAAAAAATGATAGATACTGTTAAACGATATATTAATCAATATAATATGCTGGATGACTGTGAAGTTATCGTGGTCGGAGTTTCGGGAGGAGCAGATTCTGTTTGCCTCCTTTTTTTACTTGAGGAAATTCTGAAAGATACAGAAATAGTATTGGAAGTTTTGCATGTAAATCACGGCATCAGAGAAACTGCAAAACGCGACGAGGACTTTGTCAGAGATTTATGCGCACAAAAAAACATACCGTTTCATATTGCTTCTGCCGATGTTCATAAAATAGCGAAAGAAAGTTCTCTTACGGTTGAAGAAGCGGGCAGAATGATCAGGTATGATGCGTTGAGAAAAGTGCTGGGAACAAGAAACGGTAAAATAGCCGTAGCCCATAATGCCGATGATAATGCGGAAACGATGCTGCTTAATCTGTTTCGAGGAACAGGAATAAACGGGCTTTCGGGAATCAAGCCTGTAAATGATGAAATAATCAGGCCGATACTTTGCCTTGAAAAGAAAGATATTTTGAAATTTCTTGCGGACAGGAATATCTCCTATGTAACGGATGAAACCAATTTGACGGATGATTATACCAGGAATAAGATTCGCCATCATATATTGGGATATGCGACGGAAGAAATAGGCGAAGGAATTATTAACAATATGAACAGGGCTTCGAAAATGATAAGTGACGCTTCATCGTTTTTGGATTCGCAGGTCTACAAGATAGCGGATGAATGTATGGTCTGTTCGGATGATAGCAAAATCAGTTTTGATATAGATCTTCTTTCAAAGCAACATGACTACGCCGTTTCCAAAATAATCTATGACGGAATATGTATGATGGCACATACCAGAAAAGATATTTCGTATGAGCATGTCAATGAAGTTCGTAAACTGTTTCAAAGCTCGGGGAGTGCAGACATATCTTTGCCGTACGGATTACGCGCGTATAGGACGTATAATCTGCTGACGATTTCAGGTTGTCCCAAAAACGAAAAAAGCGAAGAAGAAAAGATATCTGTAAACACGCAAATCTTGACGGATTTTAATATTTCCGAGATTCCAAAGGGAAACTATACGAAATGGTTTGATTATGATAAAATATCCAATGCGCTTGAGGTCAGAACCAGAAAAGACGGAGATTATCTTATTATAGATTCAAAGGGCCACAAGCAGCTTTTATCCGATTATATGATTAACCAAAAGATTCCTCTGGCTAAAAGAGACAATATTTTGCTTCTTGCGGATAATAGTCATATTATTTGGGTAATCGGGTACAGAATCAGTGAGTATTATAAAGTGACGGATGAAACCAAACGAGTATTGGAAGCATCTTTTATAAATTAGCGGAGGATAGTATGGAAAAGATTAAAGTATTGCTTTCGGAAGAAGAAGTATTGAAAAGAATCCAGGAAATGGGTGAGGAAATCACAAAAGATTATAACGGTGAACCTTTACACATCATTTGTATATTGAAAGGTTCGGTTTTCATGACTACCGAATTGGCAAAGAGAATCGATCTGCCGGTTACGTTGGATTTTATGAGTGTATCAAGTTACTCCGGAACTACATCTACCGGAGAAGTAAAGATTATCAAAGATCTCGATCATACTTTGGACGGAAGAAATGTACTTGTTATTGAAGACATAGTAGATACGGGAAGAACTTTGGATTATTTACTTAAAATGCTTAAGGGCAGAAATCCGAAGAGCTTGAAGTTATGTACTTTGCTTGATAAACCCGAGCGCAGAGTTACGGAAGTTAATGTAGATTATGTAGGTTTCCAAATTCCCGATGAGTTTGTTGTGGGATTCGGACTTGATTATGACCAAAGATATAGAAATCTTCCTTATATAGGAATTGTTGAATTTGTTGATTAGTTAATTGGAGGATTAAATTGAACAGTCAGAAAAAGGGCATCAGTTTATACCTTATCTTTGTGATAGTTATAATACTGTTATTATTGGTACCGTCTTTTCTTAACGCAAATCAGACGGTGTATACAAGAAAAGACCTTGAAGCGGATGTTACGGCAAAAACTGTTTCGTCCGTTAGTATTCTTCCGGCCAAGAATGCCGTAACGGGAAAGGTTACGGTCATTAAGTCAACCGGCGAAAAATGTGTTCTGTATGCAACGGATGTTGCGGAAACAGAAAGATTTCTTTTGGAAAAAGGCTTGGATCCCGTAGTATATGCTGCCGAAGAGGACAGCTGGTTTACCACCAGTTTGTTACCTATCATTATCGGTGTAGCACTTCTTATGTTTATGCTCAGTATCATGAACGGAGGAGGAGCAGGCGGTACAAATGCCAAAATGATGAATTTCGGCAAATCGCGTGCCAAGATGACTACCGAAGGGAAGATAACCCTGAAAGATGTTGCAGGACTTCAGGAAGAGAAGGAGGAACTTAACGAAATAGTTGAGTTTTTGAAGGATCCTGAGAAGTTTACCAAAATCGGTGCGAGAATTCCTAAAGGAGTTTTGCTTGAAGGTTCTCCGGGTACGGGAAAAACTTTGCTTGCAAAGGCTATAGCAGGAGAAGCAAATGTTCCTTTCTTTTCTATTTCCGGTTCTGATTTCGTAGAAATGTTTGTCGGAGTCGGTGCTTCGAGAGTCAGAGACTTATTCGAAGAAGCCAATCATCATAAGCCGTGTATAGTGTTTATTGATGAAATAGATGCCGTAGCAAGACGTCGTGGAACAGGTATGGGCGGCGGACATGACGAAAGAGAACAGACACTTAACCAATTGTTGGTTGAAATGGACGGATTCGGTGAAAACAGCGGAATTATCGTTATGGCTGCAACCAACCGTGTGGATATTCTTGATCCGGCTATCTTAAGACCGGGCAGATTTGACCGTAAAATTGCCGTAAACAGACCGGATGTGGCAGGCAGAGAGGACATTCTCAAGGTGCACGCAAAGAACAAGCCGCTCGCTGAGGATGTAGATTTAAAGAAGATTGCCCAGACAACGGCAGGATTTACGGGAGCAGATTTGGAAAACCTGCTTAATGAATCTGCAATCAGAGCCGCAAAAGCAAACAGACCGTATATTATTCAGGAAGACGTGGAGCAGTCGTTCATTAAAGTCGGACTGGGTGTGGAAAAGAAATCAAGAATTATTTCGGATAAAGAAAAGAAAATTACGGCATATCATGAAGCCGGACATGCAATATTATTCCATGTGCTGCCTGAGGTTGATCCGGTTCACATGATTTCGATAATACCGACGGGATTGGGAGCTGCCGGATTTACAATGCCGCTTCCCGAAAAAGATGAAATGTTTGTTACGAAAACAAAGATGCTTCAGGATATCATGGTTTCTTTAGGCGGAAGAATAGCCGAAGAACTCATTTTCCATGATATAACCACAGGAGCCAGCAATGATATCATGCAGGCGACAAAGAGAGCCAGAAATATGGTAAATAAATACGGAATGTCCGAAAAAATCGGACTCGTCAATTATGAAAGTGATGACGATGAAGTATTTATCGGACGTGATTTGGCACATGCAAAATCGCACAGTGAACTGATTTCGGGCAAGATAGATGAAGAAGTAAAACTGATTATCGATGACTGCTACTTAAAAGCAAAAGAGATAATAGAAAATCATATGGATGTTTTGCATGCTACGGCCGAACTTCTTCTTGAAAAAGAGAAGATCGGACGTGAAGAATTTGAGGCATTGTTCGAATAATTGGTAAAAATACACAAAAAACATGCGGTGTTTTTAGTAAATTTGTGAAAGTTACGCATTGTTCACGGTATAGGCGGGTGCTATTATACTACTTGTAACCCCCCAATACATTTTTTATAGTTTTTGCTATACCCCATAAGAAAGAAATACCTTCTCTAAAAAGGATAGAAACTTTGGTTTCTATCCTTTTTACTATATCTAGGGTCTGTTATTGTATACGATACTAATTTTAGTGTATAATCTATACGAATATTTATGTTATAAACGGAGGATACATTCTTGAAAATTGCTGTAGCCGGAACAGGATATGTGGGACTGTCAATATCCATACTGCTGTCCTTGAATAATGAAGTGGTTGCACTTGATATTGTGGAAGAAAAAGTACGCAAAATAAATGACAGAATTTCTCCTATCGATGATACGGAAATAAAGGAATATTTGCAGAATAAAGAACTTAATCTGAAAGCAACTCTGAATCCGTCCGAGGCCTATTCGGGAGCTGATTTTGTGGTAATAGCCACACCCACGAACTATGATTCGGATAAAAACTTTTTTGATACCAGGGCTGTGGAAAATGCTATTGAAACCGTGCTTAAATACAATGATTCGGCATACATTGTGGTTAAATCCACAATTCCGGTAGGATATACGAGGCATATTCGTGAAAAATACGGATGTGACAGGATTATGTTCAGCCCGGAATTTTTGAGAGAATCAAAGGCTTTGTATGATAACCTGTATCCTTCCAGAATAATTGTCGGATACGGAGACGATGATTTGTCGAAGGAAGCAGCCGCTAAATTTGCTTCTTTGCTTACGGAAGCTGCCTTAAAGGAAGACATTCCCGTGCTTTTGATGGGATGCACCGAAGCAGAAGCCGTAAAGTTGTTTGCGAATACGTATCTGGCTCTTCGAGTAGGATACTTTAATGAACTTGATACATATGCAGAAATGAAAGGCTTGGATTCCAAACGTATTATAGAAGGTGTCGGACTGGATCCTAGAATCGGTAATTTTTACAACAATCCGTCTTTCGGATATGGCGGATATTGTCTGCCTAAGGATACGAAGCAGTTGCTGGCCAACTACGAAGATGTGCCTGAGAATCTGATAGAAGCTATAGTTGAAGCTAACAGAACGCGAAAGGACTTTATTGCGGATCAGGTATTAAAAAAGGTTGGTTACTATTCTTACGGGGAAGATAATACATACGATAAATGTCAGGAAAAGGAAGTAACCATAGGTGTTTTCCGACTGACGATGAAGAGTAATTCCGACAATTTCAGACAAAGTTCCGTTCAGGGCATAGTAAAGCGCGTGAAAGCAAAAGGAGCAAATGTGATTATTTACGAGCCCACTTTGGAGAACGGCACTACCTTTTTCGGCAGCAAAGTCGTGAATGATATCAATGAATTTAAAAAGATGTCCGATTGCATCATAGCAAACAGATATGACGCCGTATTGGATGATGTAGCGGATAAAGTGTATACAAGGGATTTATTTGCAAGGGATTAATCGGTAAATATTTTTTAGGAGCGACATATGGATTTTGCATCATTGTCCCGAGAGGATTTAAGCAGACTGTATATTAACGAGATGAAGCCGGCATTTAACAAGAAAGCTGTTTTTTCCGACACTACTCAGAATTATATTACGCCTGCGGAGCCCAATCCTTACAGCCCGGTAAAGATAAGACTCAGAGTAGAAAAGAACAATATTGATAAAGCATATTTGGTACATCGCGATCAAAAAGAACTGATGATGTTTGTTGAAAGTGATGATGTATTCGCCTATTTTGAAAGCGAAGTAATGGTTGAAGACAAGGAATTCACATATTACTTCGAAATAGTGGCAGGACGTGTCCGTTGTGTATATGATACGCGCGGAGTTTCAAAAAAGCCTGAAGAGAGCGCATATTTCCGTATTATTCCGGGATTCAGGACTCCGGAATGGGCAAAAGGTGCGGTTATGTACCAGATATATACGGACAGATTCTGCAACGGAGACCCGACGAACGATGTATTGACGAACGAGTATCAGTATATAGGGGCCAAATCCGAAAGAGTAACCGATTGGGACAAATACCCGGCAACGATGGGCGTCAGAGAATTCTACGGAGGTGACCTGCAGGGTGTTCTTGATAAACTTGATTATCTGAAGGATTTGGGAGTTGATGTTATTTACTTCAACCCTATGTTTGTGTCTCCGTCGAATCATAAATACGATATTCAGGATTACGATTATATAGATCCTCATTTTGGAAAGATTGTTTCCGATGAAGGTGAACTGCTTCGGGATGATCAAAATGAAAACAGATTTGCGTCCAGGTACATAGACCGTGTTACAAATATCAAAAATCTGGAAGCATCCAACGAGTTGTTTGCCAAGGTGGTCAGCGAAGCACATTCCCGCGGAATGAAGGTTATTCTGGACGGAGTGTTTAATCATTGCGGATCTTTCAACAAGTGGCTTGATAAAGAACGAATATATGAAAATGCGGAAGGCTATGCCAAAGGTGCGTACATAGAAAAGGACAGTCCGTATCATAATTATTTTCAGTTCAACAATAATGATGCGTTTCCCTACAACAATACCTATGACGGATGGTGGGGTCACGATACTTTACCGAAGTTAAATTACGAAAATTCTTCGGATCTTTATGATTATGTTATGCGTATTGCTGCAAAGTGGGTTTCACCTCCGTACAATGCTGACGGATGGAGACTCGATGTAGCCGCTGATTTGGGACATTCTCCGGAATTTAATCATAAGTTTTGGCAGGATTTTCGAAATACGGTTCGCATGGCAAACCCCGAAGCAATCGTTCTGGCAGAGCATTACGGATCGCCGAGAAGCTGGTTAAACGGCAAAGAGTGGGATACCGTAATGAATTACGATGCCTTTATGGAACCGGTAACCTGGTTTTTGACCGGTATGCAAAAGCACTCCGATGATTTCAGAGGAGATTTGCTCGGAAATGCCGACGCATTTATCGGAGCCATGAATGCACATATGGCGGACTTTACAACACCGTCTTTGCAGATAGCGATGAACGAACTGTCAAATCATGATCATTCACGTTTCTTAACGCGAACCAACAGACGTGTGGGACGTACAAATAATCTGGGGCCCGAAGCCGCAAATGAAGGAGTCAACAAGGCTGTAATGCGAGAAGCTGTGTTGATACAGTTTACATGGCCCGGAGCACCGACCATTTATTACGGGGACGAAGCCGGAGTATGCGGATGGACAGACCCGGATAACAGACGGACCTATCCTTGGGGTCATGAAGACACTCAGATGATAGATTTCCATAAGGAAATAATCAGAATACATAAAGAGAACAAGGAACTGCTGACAGGCTCGTTGAAGTATGTCATCAATAATTACAATTTCCTTGGATACGGCAGATTTGATAAAGACGGTGCATGCGTAATATTGGTCAACAACAATGATTATGAAGTAACGGAAACCGTAACCATATGGCAGTTGGGAGTTCAAAAAGAAGGAATCATTAAGCAGATTATGCTTACGGATGCAGACGGATTCAGTACGGAAGAACATGAAATTCCCGTGGTCGGAGGAAAAATCAATATGACCATGAAGGCTACTTCCGCCGTTATCTTGAAATTTAAAAGAGGTTATTCATTCATATGACAGAGATAAGTGGTTTACAAACCGATGAAGAGAGAGCTTTATACAATACAAAGGATGCTGTCGTTAAAGATTGCTTTTTTGAAGGAGAGGCCGACGGTGAATCCGCACTGAAAGAATGTGCCGATATCAGCGTTGAAAATTGTCGCTTCAAATTGAGATATCCTATGTGGCATGACACCGATTTTTCGTTATCAAACAGTGTAATAGAGGATACTTCGAGGGCACCTTTGTGGTATGACAAAAACGGTACAATTTCAAATTGTGACATCTTGGGAATTAAAGCATTAAGAGAATGCAGGAACATTAATATCTCAAATTGCAACATTTCATCAGGTGAGTTCGGATGGAAATGCGCAGATGTTTCAATCAACGAATGTGATATTACATCCGAATATCCCTTTTTTAATACGGACAATCTCAACATGGCCAATTCGAAATTGAACGGAAAGTATTCGTTTCAATATACGGAAAATGTATCTGTCAAAGAATCGGTTCTCAAAACGAAAGATGCTTTCTGGCACAGCGAAAATGCCGTAGTAACCGACAGCGTAATTGAAGGTGAATATCTCGGATGGTATTCGGACGGATTGACATTGATTAATTGCAAATTAATCGGAACGCAGCCGCTTTGCTATTGCAAGAATTTGAAACTGATAAATTGCACCATGGAAAACGCAGATTTGGCATTTGAATATTCCGAAGGTGAAATAGAAATAGTCGGAGACATATTATCCGTAAAGAATTTTATGGCCGGAAAGATTACGGTTTCCGAAGGCAGCATCGGTGAAATTATTAACGATAACCAGGTTTATGAATGTAAAGGGGAAATAGTGTGTCAATGAAGAAATTTATTTCTTGTTTGATATGTATATGCGTATTTCTTTCGGGATGTTCCGTTCCGGAGTTTTCTTCAAACGCGACGGAAAAGAAACAACAGGAAACTCCGTACGTTTATGAAGGTTTAACGCAGGAGGTTGAATCTTCGATTTTTGTAACCCCTATTTCGGGAATCTCGGACAATTTTATCCGAGGAATAGATATCTCCAGTCTTCTTTCGTTGGAGGAAGCCGGAGTCAAGTATTATGATTTTGCGGGAAACGAAGAGGACTTGCTTCGCATATTGGCCGACGCAGGGGTGAACTATGTACGTGTCAGAGTGTGGAACGATCCGCACGATGAAAACGGGAACGGATATGGCGGAGGAAACTGTGATGTCAATACGGCAGCAATCATAGGAAGCAGAGCCGCAAAATACGGGATAAAGCTCTGCGTTGACTTTCATTATTCGGATTTTTGGGCAGACCCTTCAAAACAAATGTCTCCGAAAGCCTGGAGCAAAATGGATATAGATGAGAAATTGTCTGCCATAAAGTCATTTACCAAAGAAAGCCTAAACACCATTATAGATTGCGGTGCTGACGTAGGAATGGTTCAGGTCGGTAATGAAACCAATTCCGGAATAGCCGGCGTCAAAAGCCAGGATAACCTTTACAGAATGATTGCATCAGGATGTGAAGGAGTAAATGAGATAGCTAAAGAACGCGGAATGGATATTAAAACCGTCGTTCATTTTACACAAATAGACAGTCATGATGATACTTTGAAGAAGGCTGAATTATTAAAAGAAGCCGGAGCACAGTATGATGTATTCGGTGTGTCGTATTATCCCTATTGGCATGGCACGTTTGAAAATATGCAGCAGGTCCTTAAAGACATTACCGCTTCATACGGAGTCGATACATGCATTATGGAGACAGCGTATCCTTATACAGCCGAAGACGGAGACGGATTTGGCAATTCAATTTCGGGGGATAAGGATATCCTGACTGAATATCCTGCTACGGTACAGGGCCAGGCAAAGGCTCTGAGGGACGTAATGGCATATGCTTATGAAGCCGGAGCAATAGGTGTCTTTTATTGGGAAGGAGCCTGGATACCGACGGATTCGTCATGTTGGGAGCAATACGGAACAGGCTGGGCCGGCAGTTATTCCGCTTCATATGATCCTGAGGATGCAGGAAAGTATTACGGTGGATGCTCATGGGATAATCAGGCTTTGTTTGATTTTGAAGGACATCCGCTGGAATCATTAAATGTATTCAAATACGTTAAATACGGCGCCAAGGCTCCTATAGAAGTGTTGGCTGTAAAGGATGTTAAGATAGTAAATCCTGTCGGTGTGGAATTAGTCATGCCGGATAGCGTTGATGCTGTATATAATGATTCTGCTTTGACCGAAGGAATACCGGTAACCTGGGATGATTATTCCGATATTGATATATACGTTCCGGGCAAATATGAAATTACGGGAACGGCACAAAACGGAATGAATATTGTGGCGCAGGTTAAGATTGACTCCGTAAATTACGTAAAAAACGGATCGTTTGATGAGGAAGACGTATCGTGCTACAAAGTTGAATTCGAAGGCGATGCCGATCCAACGGATATACAGAATAAAGCTTCGGATGCCATGAGCGGAAATACTGCTTTTCACTTTTGGAGTCCTTCCGCGCTGTCTTTTGATGTATCGCAGACGATAGAAGGCCTTCATCCCGGAAACTACACAGCTTCGTGCTATATCCAAGGCGGAGATATGGGTGAATCCGAGAAGGTTTATCTGTATGTTTTGATAAATAACGAGGTATACGCTACCGAAGAGGTTTCTTTGACAGGGTGGGTCGATTGGAAAAATCCGACCATCAAAGATATTCCCGTTTCGGACGGCGATGAAGTGATCATGGGCGTTTCGGTGACCGGTGACGGAAATGGCTGGGGAACGATAGATGACTGGGAGTTTTATTAAATGTTAAGAGTAGAAGGAATAGTCAAATATTACGGAAAAAGAAAGATTTTGGATAATATTTCGTTTTGCATAAATCCCGGTGAACGCGTTGCAATCGTAGGTCGAAACGGATGTGGGAAAACCACCCTTATGCAGATTCTTTCAGGAGCCATGAAGCCCGATAGCGGTTCAATAAATTTTTTCGGAAACAATCCGCTAAAAAAGAAGAAATATTTCAGGCAGTATTGCGGATATGTTCCGCAAAATTCCCCGTTGCTGCCCGAACTTACGGTTAAAGACAATCTAAAACTATGGGGAGTAGACAAAAGTAATAACTATGAATATCTGCTGGATCGATTTGATCTTCGCTCGATAATGAAGATGGAGGTTAGGAAACTTTCCGGCGGAATGAATAAAAGACTGTCAATTGCGTGCGCAATCTGTGAATGGCCTCCCATCTTATTAATGGATGAGCCTACCAGCGCGCTTGATCTGTATTACAAAGAAAACATTCAGAAATGGCTTTCGGAATATAACAATCTGAAAGGTATGGTAATGTTATCTACGCATGAAGAAGCGGAAATACTCGCCTGCGACAGATGCTTTTTCCTAAAAGACGGACGTATTACGGAAATTCCTCATGATGAACATATGATGGAGAGAGTACGTGACTTATTGAATTAAGGAAGTGAACTGTGAAAAATCGTAAGAAAACTTATTTTTTCATAGGGATTGCACTGTTTGCGACGATAGCAATAATCGTCGTTCTGTCTTTAACGCTCTTTTCAAACCAAAAGCGCGTAGTCTCCAAGGCATTTCAAAATACTTTTTTAAATATAAATCAAGGTAAAAACCAGCTGTTAAGCGATTTAAATACTTCAGATATTGTTGATTCCAAAGAATATACAGTTTCATATGATATTGATACCGAGATAGAAAAAATCGGGGATATAACAGTCTTCGGAGATATTTCGTTTGACGATAAGAAAATGGAATCAAACGGAAATCTGGATATATCGTACGTTCCGTTAATTGAATATACTTTTTTGATAGATGAAGGCAGCGTCTGTTTTGAAACGCCGATTTTTCCGAACAGGCAGTTTGTTTATGAATATACGGAAGAAAATGATGGTTTTATCAGCGAAAAAATAGATACCGAATTGCTTAATAAAGCATTGCAGCAGATGTATAACGATCTGTTCGGCGGTGAAAGAAACAATGTCATGTATGAAGAATTTCAAAGCATGATAGCAGATGAGTATGGTCTGTTTAAAGTAGTTAAGATACCGTCAAAGGAATTTTCCGTTGATCAAACGACGATTCAGGCAAAGGGCTACAGAATAGAGATATCGAAAGATCAAATTGTGGACTTTGCGGATAAACTGGATGATTATTGTGAAAGAAATCTCGACAGAATACTAAAGCTTAATAGTATTACTTCGGAAGATATTCTGAATTCGGTGTATGAATATGCCGAGTCAACGGGAGATATCACAGCAGATGTTTATGTGTACAAAAATGAGCTGGCTTGTGTAGACATTTCTTCCGGCAGAGGGAAAAAGACAATACTGTTTAAAGGCGGGGACTACAGAGCCCAAAACATTACTTATCTGGAAAATGATAAAGAGGTATTGAGTATAGTATCCGATATTGATACTTCGGGCGAAACTTTTTCCGTAATATATGACTCAAAAACGATTTTTGATTACTCATATACCGATGAAGTGCTGATACTTCATAGCGGAGAAAACGAGTATCGTGCAAAGATAAAGTCAGATAAAGACAGTGTCGGTATTTCTGTAGATTATATTGATTTCGGACAAACGTACTTCGGAGGAAAATTTTCAATTCGAAGCGGAAAATCGGAATATGATATTTCCGGAGATATATTTGATGTGGGAAAAGCTTCTGAAAAAGACTTTCTTATGTTGGAAGAGGAAGCGTATGCCATAGTAGCCGGATTAATGGGATGGTAGTATGAAGTTATTCTTTTCGTACTTATTTATACAATGGAAAAGATGTTTGAAAGCGATGGTTAAGATAATAATCATCGTAGTATGTACTTTGCTTGCCGTAGAGGGTATTACCCTTTCGGTAAGTCTTTTGATATCCAAAACTTCCACTCCGGCGCTTTTGAAAGTTGCCGTGGTGATTCCTCCGGACGAGGCAACTACCGAATATGCCATATCAATGGTAGAATCAATGGATTCGGTCAAAAGTGTATGCGAGTTTGTTTACACGGATGAAGAAGAGGCCAAGGAAGGCTATGAAAACGGGAAATATGAAGTAGCTGTTGTTCTTCCGGAAAATTTCTTTTATGAAGTTCAAAAAGGAATAAATCCTCCGGCACTTATTTATTTTCCGAAAGAAAAAAGCTTGTTTTTGAGCATTTTTAAAGAACTCATAGTATCGGGAGTGTCTTTTTTACAGACTGCGGAATCGGGAATATATGCGTCCATTGAAGCGGGCTATGTATACGGAAGCGAAGTTGATGTTTCACAGATTGGCAATGTACTGGCAATCAGTTATTTTAATCAGATTCTTGTGCGGGAAAAGATGTTTACTTCCGAAATGGTTTCGGCTCTCGGAGATATGACGATTGCCCAGTACTATTCGGTCGCCGGAACAGTATTGGTTTTGCTGTTTACGGGAATCGGATTTTCATTCATGTATTCGGTATCTTCAAAGGCTACAGAAGATAAACTGAAAATAAACGGACTTTCAAAAGCAGGCTGCGGACTGGTTAAAGTAATAAGTATGACCGTTCCTGTATATTTGATAGGGCTGATTTTGTATTTTGTACTGATTTTTTTAGGCAACAGGTTCTTCGAAGATTATTTTGTGTTTCAAAGCGGAATTTTTGTGGGGATGTTAATCCTTTCCCTGGCAATAGCCGTTTATTTTGAACTGATTTTCGAGATTACGGGCTCGGACAAAAGCGGTATCTTTGTACTTATTATATTCAACATCCTCGGCTCGGTTTGCTCGGGATTGATTGTACCTCAGGCGTATTTGGCAGATTGGACCAATGCAATCGGAAACGTAATTCCCATGAAATATGCAGTGCAATTCCTTTCGGAAGTTATGAAAGGAGGCATCTTATGATATTTCGAAGAGTCTTCTATCATACAAAAGCGTTACTGAAGAAAAGATCGACGTGGGTTTTAATCTGTTCGTTTGTTTTGCTTTTTGCCGTTATTAAAGGCATGACTTTCCCCGATCCTGATAATACCCGTATCGGATTCATATTAAATGATAGCGAATATGCCGAGAAGATAGCCGATGATATGAAAAAGACTTCGGATGTGTATTCTATAGTTCTTTATGAAGATAAGGATGAAATGTCAAAGGAGATAGTAAACGGAAATCTCGAGTGCGGTTTTGTTTTTGATGATTCTTTTGATGAGAGTTTTGAAAGAGGAAAACTGAATAATACCGTGGAATATGTATCTTCGCCGTATACAACCAAGGGAATGGCCGTACGGGAATCCTTTAGTGCCGCATTCATGCGACAGTACAGTTTTGACATAATAAAGGGTAGCTATACAAAGGTTTTCGGACGTACGGATAAAGAGACAAAAGAAGAGATATTAAACTATATAAAGGAAAAAAATGCCTACTATATCGACAGCAATGAAATATTTGAGGTTGATTTTGAGGGGGATTTTAGTGATAATAGTACAAGTAAGTAAGCAGTAACATAGTTTTATGCAACAAAAGGAGTAGATTATGGAAAATGAATTCAACGAAGTAACACCGGAAAATCAGGTTCCAGAGGCAGCACCCGCGGAGCAGGCAGTACCTGAAACTCAGGCAGCCCCCGAACCTCAACCTGTACCCCAGCCGGCACCTCAGCCTCAGCCGATACCCCAGCCTCAGCCGGTACCCCAGCCGATTCCTCAGGCAGCACCTGCAGGTAATGTGATAGGATTTGATCCTAATACAGGAGCACCGATTTATGCTGCACCCGCACAGAAGAAGAATAAGGGATTACTTATCGGACTGATTGCAGCTGCAGCCGTATTGGTAGTAGCTTTGGCAGTTGTTTTGGTTATGGTTTTCCTGGGAAATCCCGAAAAGAAAGTAACCAAGGCAATGATTAAAACGTTTGGTAATTTTGCCAACGGCGACAACAAACTTGCTACAGCATTGAATGTTACAGACATTTTTGAAGGCGGCGAATATACCATCAGCTTCGAAGGTGACGTTACAGATACTTATTTTGAAGAAACTGTATCTGCAGACGGAGCTTTCATTAAGAGCAAGGATGCATTGCAGATTACCGGTGGTGCCGATTTAAGTGATATAGAGGATATTCCTTATCTGGAGGGTATTCTTGAGTGGAATGCATCTGAGATAATTGCAGATGTTCCTTTGTTCGGATACGCCTTTGTATATAATTATACAGAAGATGTTGACGGCATTTTGACAGACCTTTTCGATGAAATCGACATGGATCCCGAGGAAGTCAATGAAGCAATAGCAGAAGCATACAAAACACTTTTCTCTAACCAGGGCAAGCTGGAAGAATCCGAATTCTATAAAGGAATGATGGATATTGTTGAAAAGGATCTTAAGGGTTCTTACGAATTTGAAAAGTGCGATGCCGAAGAATTCGAAATAAATGATAAGGACGTAAAATGTAAAGGTTATGAAATGGTTATTCCCAAAAAGGCCATGAAGAAGTACATGAACGATTATTTAGCATATGTCGGTCAGTATTATGATGAGGTTATGGGATCTGCTTTTGAAGAAATTTCCGGAGAATCTTTTGAAGATTTGATGATGGAAGCAGCAGATGAAATGGATGAAATGTGGGATGAACTCGGTGATCTGACCATGAGATACTATATCTACAAGGGTGAGATTGCAGCCATCAGTTGTGAGATTCAGAATGTTGAAGTAACTCTTGAATTAAACGGTGGCGATTACAGAGCTCAGAACATGACCTTAAAGGTTCCCGGCGGAAAAGCATATATTGAAAGCGAGATTGAAGACGGAGTAGAAACCTTGAAATTCAAGGTTGATTCCGAGGAGTTATTCTCTTACGAATATGACAGTGAATCCGGAGACTTATCATTCATGGTTAATGATGGCTGGGATGAAATGGAATTTGACGGAATCAATATCAAGAAAGAAAAGGATGCTTTTGTTGTAGGTCTTGATATTGAAGTTGAAGAAGAGGATATGGCCATCGAGGGAACGGTTACCTTAAAGAAGGGTGCCGATATGAAGGAAATATCCGAGGATACCTTTGATTTGAATTCTGCCGATGAAGATGACTTTATGGAAATGGCGGAAGAAATTGAAGATTTGGTTTATGATTTAGGTCTTTAATTAATGAATTTGCGCGAGTGCTTTGGCACCCGCGCAAAGTGTTTATTCACATGGTTGCGATTGTATCGGGCTGCTCAAAGAGCAGGCTGCATATATAAAAGGAGAAAACAACAATATGGAAATGCGTTCACTTTCTAGCGAACTTAGCGAAAATGCTTACCCCGGAAGAGGTATAGTAATCGGATGTTCCGAAGACGGAACAAAGGCGGTAATGGCTTACTTCATTATGGGACGAAGTGTTAACAGCAGAAACAGAGTTTTTGTTGAATATGAAGAAGGAATACGTACTCAGGCATTTGATCCCGATAAACTTGAAGATCCCAGCTTGATTATTTATTCACCGGTCAGAGTTTTCGGTAATAAAACCATAGTAACGAACGGAGATCAGACGGATACTATATTCGATGGCATTAAGAACGGTATATCGTTTGAACAGGCTCTCAGATGCAGAGAATTCGAACCCGATGCTCCCAATTACACTCCGAGAATTTCATCCGTTATCAGAGTAGATTCGGACAGAAATCAGTTTAGATACGCTATGTCAATTTTAAAGAGTGCGAACGGAAATCCTGAATCATGCTTACGATTCACTTACGGATTTAAGAAGCCGTTGCCGGGTGAAGGACATTTTATTCACACATATATGCATGACGGAAATCCCCTTCCTTCCTTCGAAGGAGAACCCAAATTGGTAAAGATTGAAGGTAATATTGATGAATTTACCGATATGTTGTGGAATAACCTGAATGAAGAGAATAAGGTATCGTTGTTTGTCAGATATATTGATATTGCTACAGGCAATTACGAAACCAGAATAGTAAATAAGAATAAGTAAGAGGAATGGCAATGAATGAGATTCAGTTAAAGTACGGATGCAATCCGAACCAGAAACCCTCCAGAATATTTATGGAGGACGGAAGTGATCTTCCCGTTACCGTATTAAACGGTCGTCCCGGATACATTAACTTTCTTGATGCGTTTAACGGATGGCAGTTGGTTAACGAGTTAAAGAAAGCAACGGGTCTTCCTGCAGCTACATCGTTTAAGCATGTGTCCCCTGCAGGTGCAGCGGTCGGACTTCCGTTAAGCGATGTTTTGGCAAAAATATACTGGGTTGACGATCTTGGAAGCTTATCACCTTTGGCGTGTGCATATGCCAGAGCCCGCGGTGCCGACAGAATGTCTTCTTTCGGAGATTTTATCGCTTTATCCGATGTGTGTGATGTTGATACTGCCAGATTGATTAAGCGAGAGGTTTCTGACGGAGTAATAGCTCCCGGATATGATGCAGAAGCTTTGGAATTACTTAAGCAGAAAAAGAACGGTAATTATAATGTTATTCAGATAGATCCGTCATACGTACCCGAAGCAATTGAACGTAAGCAGGTATTCGGCATTACATTTGAACAGGGTAGAAATGAACTGGATATAAATAAAGAGCTTTTCGGAAATATCGTAACCAAGAATAAAGATATTCCCGAAAATGCGTTGATTGATATGAAGATAGCCATGATTACGTTAAAGTATACGCAATCAAACTCCGTATGTTACGTAAAGGACGGACAGGCTATCGGAATAGGAGCCGGACAGCAGTCAAGAATTCATTGTACACGCTTGGCCGGACAAAAGGCCGATAATTGGTTCCTTCGTCAGTCACCGCAGGTAATGAGTTTGCAATTTTTGGATAATCTCGGAAGAGCAGACAGAGATAATACCATAGATGTTTACATGGGTGATGAATACGAAGATGTTCTTCGCGAAGGTGAATGGCAAAAGAGATTTAAAGTTAAGCCTCCGGTATTTTCCGCCGAGGAGAAAAAGGAGTGGCTTAAGAAGAACACGGGTGTAACCTGTGGTTCGGATGCGTTCTTCCCGTTCTCGGATAATATTGAGAGAGCATATAAGAGTGGTGTAAAATATATTGCGGAACCGGGCGGATCCGTTAGAGACGATTTAGTTATTGAGTGTGCTGATAAGTATGATATGGTGATGGCATTTACAGGAATTCGTTTATTCCATCATTAATGTCGAAAGGACTATATGCGGTATGTAGCGCTTAAAAAAGTTCAAAAAGGAATGGTGCTGGCAAGACCCCTGATCGGAGACGAAGGAATCTTGCTGGTTAAAGAACATTGCGCTATTACGGACAATATATATAAACGTATCAGTGATATAGGATATCAGGGTGTTTACATTGAAGACGAGATGTTTAATGATGTTTCGGTCGAAGATGTAATCACCGATGATATTCGTGTTTCGGCGTATGAAGCGCTGTCGAAAGGTGAGTATGCCGACTGTACGGATATAGCTGCTCAGATAGTTGCACAAATGCGTGTTCCGGCACGTTTGAAGCTTGATTTGTTGGATATTAAGACGGAAAAGAACTATGAGTTTCGTCACTGCATCAGTGTTGCTGTGATATCTGTTGCAATCGGAATCAAGATGGGACTGAACGAGGAGCAATTGAATAATCTGGCAGTTGCCGGATTACTGCATGACATCGGAAAATTTGATGTCAAAAAGAAAGTTTTAAGAACTAATAAAGTATATACCGAAAAACAGATGGATGAAATGAAAAAGCATCCTATCTATTCTTATGAAATATTAAAGGATATCCCTACCATTTCCTCGGTTTCGAGAAACTCTATACTGTTTCACCATGAAAATTTGGACGGAACCGGATATTATTCGGTAGCCGGTGAAAAATTGGGATTGTTTCCCAGAATTCTCCGTGTGGCGGATACGTATGATGCGTTAACCGCAAACAGAAAACACAGAGATGCCTTTTCGCCTGCGTATGCGTTTAAAGATATAGCAAAGGATGCCGGAAGAATATATGACAAAGCCGTGGTGCAGGCGTTTATTTCAATGTATCCAATGTACCCCAAAGGATTTGAGATTACTTTGTCAAACGGTGAAACCGGAGTTGTGATAGACAACAGTGAACATTCCGAAAGACCGATTATCAGGTTGTATTCATCGGGAACGGAAATAGATTTATATTCGAATAAGGGATACAGGACTATAGAAATAGAGGATTAACTCAGTGCTTGAAGTAAAGAATCTTTCTTTCCACCCAAACGATAACGGAGTGGAAGTTAATATAATAAATGATGTGAGCTTTTCTGTTAATGACGGAGAACTGTTGGTAGTTACAGGTCCGAACGGAGGAGGAAAGTCCACGATAGCCAAACTGTTAATGGGAATCGAAAAACCCGATGCAGGCCAAATAATTCTCGACGGAAATGACATTACCAATATGCCCGTCAATGAAAGAGCAAATTTGGGAATAGGATTTGCATTTCAACAACCGCCCAGATTCAAAGGGATGACGGTCAGTCGTCTGCTCGATCTTGCTTCCGGCGGAAATATTACCGAGGCGAACAGTTGCGAATTGTTGAGTTCGGTAGGCCTTTGCGCCAGAGAGTATATTAACAGGGAAGTAGACAATACCTTATCCGGCGGCGAAATGAAGAGAATAGAAATTGCTTCTGTTTTGGCAAAGAAGCATAAAATATGCATTTTCGATGAACCCGAGGCCGGAATTGATTTGTGGAGCTTTTCCATGTTGGTCAAGCAGTTTGAAAAAATGCACGAAGATAAATCACAAAGCATCGTGATTATCTCTCATCAGGAAAAGATTATCGAAATGGCCGACAGAATTATGGTTATTTCAAACGGAAAAATAAAAGGAATCGGAACAAGGAGTGAGGTTTACCCGGCATTAATAAAGGGTGAAACGTATCCTTGTATGAAATAGAAGTATGGAAATAGATAATGTAACAAATGAAGTATTAAACAAAATAGATGATAAAGGTTTTTCACAAAAGGGTGCCTTTAACCTGCGTAAAGACGGGACGGCTCTTTGTCACGGGGATACCGAGAATATCAAAATCAAAAGAAAAGCCGATAAGAACGGAATAGATGTTTTCATCAGTTCCGAAACGGACGGTGAGTATGTTCATATTCCTGTGGTAATAACGAAATCCGGTATTACCGATGAAGTGTACAATGATTTTTTCATTGAAAAGGGAGCAAAGGTAAATATCGTGGCAGGATGCGGAATTCATAATTCCGGCTGCGATGATTCCAGACATGACGGAATTCATGCTTTTCATGTAGGTGAAGGCGCAATAGTAACCTACGAAGAGAAGCATTATGGCGAGGGTTCCGGCGAGGGCGCGAGGATTTTGAATCCGGTAACCAAGATATATTTGGAAAAGGGTGCTCAGTTTACCCTTGATACGGCACAGATAGAAGGCGTTGATCATACAAAACGCTTTACCGAAGTTACCATAGGTGAGGATGCGAAGCTTTTTGTTACGGAAAGGCTTTTGACGCATGGCAAACAGGAAGCGGTTTCCGATATGGACGTTGTTTTGGAAGGTGACGGTTCATCTGCTCAGATAGTATCGCGTTCCGTAGCAAAGGAAGATTCCAATCAGGTTTTTCATCCCAGAGCAATAGGGAAAAACCGTTGCCACGCTCATATACAGTGTGATTCGATAATAATGGACAGTGCCTGCGTCCGTTCTATTCCGGAAATTGATGCCAGAAACGTTAATGCGGCTATTATTCATGAGGCCGCTATCGGAAGAATAAATAATGAACAGCTCATTAAGCTTAATACTTTCGGCTTGTCCGAAGAAGAAGCCGAGCAGGTTATTATTGAGAACTTTTTGAATTAAGGAGCGGAGTTTATGAGAAAGCTTCTGAAATATTTAAGTGAATATAAGAAAGAAAGTATACTAAGCCCCCTGTTTAAAATGCTGGAGGCTTCTTTTGAATTGTTTGTTCCGCTGGTCATAGCTTCCATGGTGGATACGGGAATCGGAGACAGAGCATTCTTGATAAAATGCTTTTTCCTGCTTATTTTGTTGGGATTCATAGGTTTGATTTGCTCCTGCACGGCACAGTTTTTTGCTGCCAAAGCCGCTACCGGGTTTTCAACGGGACTTCGTCATGATTTGTTTAAGCATCTGCTGAATATCAGTTATTCCAACATAGATAATATGGGAACCTCAACCATGATTACGCGAATGAGTGCTGATGTTAACACAGTTCAAAACGGTGTTAATATGTTTCTGCGCCTTTTCTTAAGATCGCCTTTTATAGTAGTGGGTGCCATGATTATGGCTTTTACGATTGATGTTAAGGCAGCTTTGGTGTTCCTGTTTGTAATAATCTTTTTGGGAATAGTGGTCGGAATAATAATGAGCATGAATATACCCATGCTGAAGAAAGTTCAATCGGCTCTTGATGATGTATTGCGACTGACACGTGAAAACTTATCCGGTGTTCGTGTAATCAGAGCTTTTACCCGTGAGAAAGAGGAAGTAAATATTTTCTCAAATAGTAATGATGCTTTGACTAAAAAGCAAAAAGGAGCGGGAGCCATATCCGGATTATTGAATCCGTTTACCTATATAATAATCAACATAGCCATAGTGCTGTTAATAAAAATATGCGGAATACGGGTAACTGCCGGTGAATTGAGTACAGGTGAAGTTGTGGCATTGTATAACTATATGTCACAGATTCTTTTGGAACTGATTAAGTTTGCCGGATTAGTAATTACCATAAATAAAGCATTGGCTTCGGCTAACAGAATATCCGATGTTTTTGAAATTCCCGTAGGAATGCCCGGAGGTAAGCAGATATCCGATGCCTTTAACGGGAAAGGTGCTGTGATTGAATTTGATGATGTTTCACTGAGATATCATGATGAAGCGGATACCTCCTTGGAAAATATTTCTTTCAAAATAGATGCAGGAAGTACCTTGGGAGTAATAGGAGGAACAGGCTCCGGAAAAACTTCATTGGTAAATTTGATTCCCAGATTCTATGATGCTACGACCGGAAACGTATTGGTAAACGGAGTAAATGTAAAGGACATTGATATAAAGGAATTAAGAGGCCATATTGGAATAGTACCTCAAAAAGCTGTTTTGTTTAACGGCACCATAGCAGAAAACCTTCGCTGGGGAAATGAAGATGCTACCTTGGAAGATTTGGAAGATGCTGTGGAGAAAGCTGTAGCCAAGGATGTGGTTTCATCTAAAGGCGGCTTTGAGGCGCTAATCGAAGCAGGCGGAAAAAATCTGTCCGGAGGACAAAGACAGAGACTTACTATAGCCAGAGCTTTGGTAAAAAGGCCGGAAATACTAATTCTTGATGATTCATCGTCCGCACTTGACTATCTGACCGATTCAAAACTCAGACGAAATTTGAAGGAGTCAGGATTTGATTCTACGGTGATTATTGTTTCTCAAAGAACATCAGCCGTAGCCGATGCCGACAAAATATTGGTTTTGGATGATGGCCAAATGGTGGGCTTCGGTACGCAAAAGGAATTGCTGGATTCCTGCGAGGTGTATCGTGAGATTTATTATTCTCAAACCGGAAAGGAGGCGGAATAATGGCTCTTGATACTTCCGGCTTTGTGCCAAAAGGAAATCTGAATACGGATGATACAGCTTTGGGAGCGGCAGGATCTAAAACTACTGTTAAAAAGGTCCTGAAAATGATCAAAAGACATAGATTTTTTGTTTGTCTGTCAATACTTTTTGCATTCGTTAATGTTGTGTTTACGCTGCTGGTACCTATTATGATAGGACGGGCAATAGACAATATTAAGGATGACTCGATTCTGTATTCGTACTTGATGTATGCCGGCATTTTTGCCGTAATTGCGGGAATATCACAGTATGTGATGAATCTGATAAATAACAGAATCACATATGAGACGGTTAATGATATTCGAAAGCAGGCAATTGCGAAAATTCAAAATCTGCCGCTTTCCTATATTGATTCTCATTCGCAGGGAGATATAGTGAGCAGAATAGTTGCCGATGCCGATCAGTTTGCCGACGGTTTGCTGATGGGATTTTCGCAACTTTTTACCGGTGTTATTACCATAGTAGGAACTTTGATTTTTATGCTCAGCATGAATGTGGCCATTACCCTGGTTGTCGTATGCATGACACCTTTATCACTTTTTGTGGCCAAGTTTATTTCAAAGAGAACATACTCTATGTTTAAGGCACAGTCTGTTCAACGCGGTCAGTTAACATCCATTACTGATGAAATGCTCGGAAATATTAAAGTGGTTAAAGCATTTTTGCGTGAAGACGAGGCATTAAAATCATTCGATGAAGTAAATGAGGAACTGAAAGGAACTTCCCTAAAGGCCATTTTCTTTTCTTCGTTGACCAATCCCTGTACCAGATTCGTCAATGCGATTTGCTACGCATTGGTAGCATTGACGGGAGCTTGGTTTGCTTTATCGGGAAACAGTGTCATTACAGCGGGAATTACCGTCGGTACATTGACAGTATTTTTGTCATATGCCAATCAATACACCAAACCCTTTAATGAAATTTCAAGTGTAATTTCGGAACTTCAAAATGCCATAGCATGTGCAGCCAGAGTATTTGAAGTAGTTGAAGCAGTGCCGGAGTCGTCGGATGCAGACAATAAGGTACTGCCTGAAGCGGTAGGCAAAGTTGATATAGAGAATGTGGCTTTCAGCTACGATAAAGAGAAGGAATTAATCAAAGACTTTAATTTGAAAGTATCTCCGGGGCAGAGAGTTGCCATTGTCGGACCTACCGGTTGCGGAAAAACTACTTTGATTAATCTGTTGATGAGGTTTTACGATGCGGACAGCGGATCGATTCGCGTAGATGACACGGATATCAAGGATTTGACGAGAGAGAGTCTTCGCCGGAATTACGGAATGGTCTTGCAGGATACGTATTTGAAAGCCGGAACCATAAAAGAGAATATCAGACTGGCCAAAGAAGATGCTACGGACGAAGAGATAATTGAAGCTGCAAAAGCATCGCATGCTCACAGCTTTATCCGCCGACTTCCCAAAGGATATGATACGTATATCGGCGAAGACGGAGGAATGCTTTCGGCAGGACAAAAGCAGTTATTATGTATTACGCGAGTAATGCTTCTGAAACCGCCGATGCTGATTTTGGATGAAGCAACATCATCGATTGATACCAGAACAGAAATCAGAATTCAAAAGGCGTTTGCCACACTGATGGAAGGAAGGACGTCATTTATAGTTGCGCATCGTCTGTCTACAATTCAAAGTGCGGACATTATTTTGGTAATGAAAGCGGGAAAAATAGTTGAAATGGGAAAGCATGAAGATCTGCTAAAGAAAAACGGATTTTATGCCGAACTATACCATAGCATGTGATTTTTGGTTTCCCTATGCGAGCATAGTAACCAAAAGATATAAAAATATTTGTGAATAGTAACAAAATTTGGGTTACATAATAGCATGTTCTTGTTATTTATTTCCAAACTATGATATAATACATCTTACTTGAATCGAATTTATCAAAATAAATTGGAAAAGAGGTACAAAAATGAAAGAAAAAAAAGGATTTAAATTTAATCTGAAAACGATGCTGATTCTTTTTGCAATGATTCCGCTTGTAATTGCGGTTCTTGTAATTAGTATTGTATTGGTATCAAACACAAAATCACAGGTTAGTGAAATCACATTGAATTACCTTGATGATTTGACAATCGCTTCCGGCCAAAGACTTGATGCGGCTGTTCAGGCACAGGGACTCGATGCTGCATTATCTGCTGAGAATTTAGGAAGTATGTTCTCATCAGTAGGTGTAGAAGGAATCAGTTCTTCATATGTGTATGTAGTTACACCTGATAAGAACATGGTTTACCATCCTACAGAGTCAAAGATTGGTCAGCCTGTTTCCAACACAGTTATTCTTGGTGTATGTGATGATATTACAGCAGGAAAGAGCGTTTCTTCACAGGTTGTTCAGTACGTATTTAACGGCGCCATGAAGTATGCCGCATACTACGTAAATGATACGCAGGATTACATTCTTGTTATCTCAGCTGATGAAAAGGATGTTCTTGCAGCAACAAACAAGATTTTAACAGTAGACTTAATCATCTGTGGTTCATTACTTGTTGTTTTCATTTTAATCAGCTTACTTATTGCAAAGAAAGTTGCTACTCCTTTCGAAGAAACAGCAGAATGTCTCGAAAGCCTTGCTTCCGGTGATCTTACAGCTGATACAAATGCATCAAGCATATTGCTTGAATCAAAGAAGTTATTGGCTTCTACCAAGAAGTTAAAGGACAACCTGGTAGATGTTATTTCCAGAACAAAGGGCATTTCCGCAGACCTTTCTTTAGATGCCAAATCAGTTCATTCTCTTGCAGAGAAGTCAGATGCAGGTGCATCACAGATTTCATCAGCTATGGAAGACCTTGCACAGGGTGCTACATCAATGGCTGAAAACGTTCAGGATATCAATGAACAGGTTATCGAAATGGGTATGGCTATTGATAATATCGCAGAGAACGCTACTAACTTAGCTAAGTCTTCAGATGCTATCAAGCTTGCAAATAATGATGCTTCCGAAGTTATGAACAAGGTTTCAAAGTCTTCAGAAAAGTCAGTTGATGCTGTCAGAGATATTACTTCTCAGATTAATTCTACAAACAGTGCTATCGACAACATCAAGGAAGCTACGGATGCTATTTCCGAAATCGCCAGCCAGACAAACCTCCTTGCTTTGAATGCTTCTATCGAAGCTGCTCGTGCCGGTGAGGCAGGTAAGGGATTTGCTGTTGTTGCTACAGAAATTAAGTCTTTGTCAGAGCAGTCAAATACTATGGCAGAGAGAATTAAGCAGATTGTTGTTGATATTACAGAACAGTCTGAAAGAAGCGTTTCACTTTCTTCAGAAGTTGCAAATATCATTTCCGAAGAGCAGAAGTACATTAAGGAAACTCAGGAGAAATTTAACCTCCTTAATGATGAAATCAGCAATTCGCTTATTCAGATTGGCAATGTAAACAGCAGTGCCGGTGTTCTTGATAAAGCAAAGGTTAAGATTACCAGTGCTATTCAGGATCTTAGTGCTATTACAGAAGAGAATGCTGCTTCTAACCAGGAAGTATCTGCTTCAGTTATCGGTATTACCGGAGCTATCAAGGAAATCGCAGAAAGTTCTAACTCAACCAACGACAGAGCTAACACTCTTGAAGGAACAGTTGATTACTTTAAATTCTAATAGTACCTTGAATATAAAATAAAGGTCTGTGGCAACGCCACAGACCTTTTTCTTTTTTAGGAAAGTTCTTAAATCATATTTTCTCTGACCCAGGCTATTTCCTGTTTATATCCTTCATCATCATTCGGAGTTTCCAAAATGAAAGGTTTATTCTGAAGAAGAGGATGAGTAATAATTTTTATTAATGCCTCATTTCCCAAGGAACCTTTGCCCAATAATTCATGTCTGTCTTTATGAGATGAAAAAGGATTTTTGCTGTCGTTCAAATGAACGGCACATAGTCTGTCAAGTCCGATAACCTGGTCGAATTCCTCAAGAACGTCATCCAAATGATTCACTATATCGTACCCTGCATCATATACATGACAGGTATCCAAACAAACTCCCAAGTGCTCTTTCAAATCCACGCGATCGATTATTGTTTTGAGCTCTTCAAAGCGCCCGCCTGTCTCAGAGCCTTTTCCGGCCATGGTTTCGAGCAGAATACGCGTCTTCATATCCGGAAACAGTGCTTTATTAAGGGCTTCGGTAATATATGCTATACCGACCTCGGTACCCTGACCGACATGAGAGCCCGGATGGAAATTGTAGTAATTCCCGGGCAGGTATTCCATCCGCTTAATATCATCAATAAACATATTGAGCGCGAAAGTGCGAATGTCTTCTTTATCGGAACATAAATTCATGGTATACGGAGCGTGAGCAACCAAAGGACCGAAATGATTTTCCTCCATCAGAGCGATTAATCGTTCGGCATCGGCCGGATCTATGTCTTTGGCCTGACCGCCTCTGGGATTTCTGGTAAAGAAAGCAAAGGTATCTGCGCCTAAAGACAGTGCGTTTTTTCCCATTGCGGCAAATCCGCCGGAAGAAGATAAATGGTTTCCTATATATATCATAATGAGTCTCCTTTTTTATGATTGTACCACAATCATATAGCGTTTAGCATAGTATATCATACGCGGTTTACTTGAAACTTCGCAGGCTATGAGGTAGGATAATCATGAGTATAAATACGTTCGGAGAGATTAACCTTGAGAAAAATAGACGATGAAAGACTCTCTTTAATCAGAGAGAAACTGATGGAAGAGGACTTAAATAATAAATTTAACAAGCATCTTGGCTTGGAGATATTGGAGCTGAACCAAAATTACATAAAAACCAGAATAAAGTATACCCCCGAGGTACTGAATACTTATGGTACATTTCACGGCGGAGCACTGCTTTCATTGGCAGACGTAACAGGAGGAACTGTGGCCAGCATGTGCGGATATTACGTAACAACAGTATCCTGCAGTTTGAATTTTCTGCTCCCTGCTACAAATACCGAGTACATATATTGTGAATGCATGAAGCTAAAATCGGGAAAACACATCCTCGTTTTTGATGTCAGAATAACCGACGATAAGGGTTCGCTGCTTGACAGTGGTGAATTCAGCTATTTTGCGGGCAAAACACCGGTATTACCAAAGGAATCCGAAAAGGAGGACAGATAATGAAGTTATTGAAAAAATGGTATCTGATTCTTATCGGTGGGTTTATACTGTTCAGTTTTTTAGTATTTATGATTCGCGGAGAAAATTCCGTGATAGCCATACATGACAATCTTGATTTATTTGTGCCTCAGTACCGGATGATGAAAAACACCGGGACGTTTTTTTCTTTAAATGCCACTGTGCCTTTTCTCGATAACATTTCCAGAAATGTGCTTCCCTCGGAATTTAGTCTGTATACGTTACTGTATTTAATTTTGCCTGCATATTATGCGTATATTGTGGGTTATATTTTAAAGATTCTTGTAGCCCTATTCGGGGTTTATTTTTTGGCGAAGGATATTCTTGGCGAAAAAAGTAAGGAGTATTCGTCAATTGTTCTTCTTTGCGGATTTGCATACGGATTACTTAATGTATTTCCCAATTTCGGAATATGCTTTTCATCCGTCCCGATTCTCGTGCTGATAATGCGACATATTACACGAAAGGATTCCGCATTGTGGTATGTTGCTTTATTTTTCTATCCGTTTATCAGTTATTTTTCGTATTTCGGTATTTTCATTCTGGGTTACAGTCTGATTTATTTTGTCTACCGATGGATCAGAACAAAGAAGTTTCCGCTTCGAAATCTTTTGGCAACAGTTGTTTTGGCTGTCGGTTATGTTCTTTTTGAATACCGACTGTTCCTATACATGTTTTTGTCTCCCGTTGAGACCATACGAAGCAGCATGGTTATGGGAAATGTAGATTTTAGCGGTCTGGTTTCTCTGTTTGTCGAAGCCTTTACCAAAGGTGATATGCATTCGCAAAGTTCGGCAATGTATTTTGTTATGCCTGTCTGTTTGGTTTTTATTGTTGTTCAGACAGTTATTTACATTAAAGAAAAGAATGTTAAAGGCATTTTCACGGACCCGCTTAACGGAATCGTTTTGTTTATAGCAGGAAACAGTGCAATATATGCGCTGTATTACAGCGAAACTTTCAGAGAGATTGTAGAAACCGTATTGCCGCCTCTTTCCGGATTTCAGTTTAGCAGGACGGTATTTTTCAATCCGTTCCTGTGGTATGCAGCATTATTCATAGTATGTAAACGACTTTATACCCAAAAGGTATGGTTAAAGGTTGTTTCAAATATTATCGCTGTTATTGCGGTTTTAATAGTGGTGTTTTCCAATACAAGATACAACGATTTATATAACACGTGTTATGATATAGCAAAGGAAACGCTGACCGGCAATCGTTCGGATTCTCTTTCTTTCGGGGAGTTTTATTCAACAGAATTGTTTGATAAAGCGTTGGAGGATATAGATTATAACGGAGAATGGGCAGCAGCATACGGATTCTACCCGGCTACTTTGGAATATAACGGAATTAAAACCTTGGACGGTTATCTGGGATTCTATTCACAGCCTTATAAGGAGTATTTCAGAAAAATAATTGCGCCCGCGCTTGATCTGATGAGCGCTTCCGCTCAATATTTTGATGAATGGGGAGCCCGCTGCTATTTATACTCCGGGACATATCCTTCGATAACCGGAACGGGAAGATACTATCCTTATACGAACGAGGACATTTATATAGATTTAAATGCCTTTAAGGATTTGGGCGGCAGGTATATTTTTTCCAGAGTCATGATAGATAATGCCGAGGATACGGGCTTGGATCTGGCAGGAACATATACCGATGATGCTTCGCCGTATGTTCTGTATGTATATCGTACTTCCTCGATATATAAAGACATTGAACATTCCGATGTGGCATATGAAGATCGTCTTTCTTTTTCTTGTGATGAAAAGAAACTGGACCGAACATTTGAAATACTTAATGAGTACATTGAAGAAGCCAATGCTCTTAGAGAAAGTACAGATTTGTCTGACGAAGAAATAGTTGCAAAACTCGGAAAAGAAGATGAAGTCCTTTCTTTATTGGATGACATGTCGCAGGGAATGAAAGATATGTCGACATGTTATGAAATAGCCACAATAGAGTACTATAAAGATATTCAGAATGAAGAGTGGATTGAAAAATCGGAAGACTATTATGAAAAGAGTCTTGATTATGCGGACGAAAGGTTCGTCCTTTTGAGTTCCCTGTGCAAATCTCCGTATATTGTAACCGCCAAAAAAGCTTATTATACGTATCTCACGGACAGCTTTATCGAATATGAAGAGATGACGGATAAGCAGTTGGAACTGGAGCTAAAGTATCAAAGTCTGATCAAGGACTATGAAGCAGCCGCTTCGGAAGAATACTACTATGACTATAAAGGAAAAACGTGGTCTTTTGATTCTGTTATGCAGGAAGGTTATCTCGAAGAAGATGATGACTTAATGTATATTTTTGAAGGCCTGTATGAGGAAAAGGCGAAAGCAGTAGGTGAAATATACCTGGATATTCTGGATGTATGTTATGAGATAGCACAGGAAGCCGGCTATGACAGTTATTCCGAGTATGTATATGAAAATAAATATACACGTGATTATTCGGTTGATGATGCTAAAAAGCTGTGCAAAGAAGTCAGAAATCATTGCCGGGATTACATAGTGGACATGAATGATTTGTATTATCAGGAAATGGAACATGATCCCGGGTACATTACGGAAAATGATACGGAGACCTTTGAAAAGTTAAAGCCCTATATGGGAAAACTGAGTCCCGAATTGGAAGCGTCCATGGAGTATCTCCTAAAGTATAATTTGTATGACCTTGATCAGTCGGATACGAAATTTGCCAAAGGCTTTACCTTGAATATGGATTCCTATAAAGATGCATATATAGTTGATTCACCGTATTTGAATTCCATTGATTTATTTACCTTTGTGCATGAATTCGGTCATTATAACAACAGCTTCTATTCCGAGGAAGACGAGTTCGGACCGGTGAATAACATGGATTTGTGCGAGATTCATTCGCAAGGATTGGAATTGTTGTTCTCGGACTATTATCCGGAGATATTCGGTCACGATACAGGTGTATCTTTGATTGTTTCGGACGTATCCAATTTGGCATTAATCACATACAGGTCATGTATGACTACGGAGTTTGAAATATATGCTCACGAACATCATGGCGAATTAACTGTGGAAGAATTGGGCAAATACTATAAGAAACTGATGGGTAAATACGGATATGATTACGGAATAGATGTCGAAGGTTATTATGATTGGGTAGAGATTCCTCATATATTCAGTTCGCCGATGTATACTATTTCCTATGCGACGTCGGCATTGGGAGCTTTTGATATCTATGCACTGGCGGAAGATGACAGAGATTTGGCGGTAGAAAAGTATTTGACAATATCTTCACTTTCTCAAAGCTGGGGATTCAGAGAAATGCTCGACTTCGTCGGAATGGATGATATATTTGAAAAAGGGGTTCCCCAAAAGATAATGGGCAAAACGTTTGAACGTTTGGAGAAGATTACAGATGAATATAAAAGAAGTTGATCAGAACTTGAGAATATCCGATGAAATTATAACACTTCGTCCGATTACCGAAGCTGATACGCCTTTCATTTTGGCAACCAGAAATTCCGAATCCGTAGTAGCTAATTTCTTTTATCGTATTCCTGTAAGTGAAAGCGATCATAAAAGATGGCTTGAGGAAAAATGTAAAAAAGGATTGGTTTATCAGTTTGTCATAGAGGCAAATGAAAGCGGCGACAAGTTGGGATGTGTTTATCTGCAAAAATACGATGAGAGAACAAATTCCATGGAATCCGGTATTTTTATGGCCGAAAACGCTCCATTGGGACAGGGAATAGCAACGAGAGCATTAACACTGCTTGATAAAAAATATGGATTTGAGATGCTGGGACTTAGCGAAATAAATGCAAAAATATTATCGACCAATTCGACCAGTATTCATCTTCACGAGAAGGTAGGATTTGTGAAAGAAGGCGAAGAAGATACTTTTATCGAGCCGGGGAAAATACCGGTAAGAGCATTAAAATACAGATTGACGAGCGGAGATAAATAAATGACGGAGAATAAAAAACTAAGATATGTTGAAATAAAGGATATAGAGAAAAAGCATATTTACGGAAGAACCGGTAAAATGACTAATCCGTTGCCGCTTTTCTTTAACGGAAGCGGAGTAGAGATAGTGGTTACCGGAGCCGATCTGTGGATAGAGATAGAAACGGATTGCGATGCGCATGAACCGTGGGTAGCATGTGAAATCAATGATGCTTTGATGAGCAGACAGATGGTTCTGGCGGGGCGTCATAAAATATGTTTATTCAGAAATACCAATCCCGAAGAAGAAAAGAAGGTCAAGTTTTACAGAGAACTTCAGGCTATGAGCGAAGATGAATACTGTAAGGTATTGGTGAGAGGTTTCTGGCTGGACGGAGAATTCTGCGATGTACCGGAGCATAAGTATAAAATTGAGTTTATAGGAGACAGCATTACTTCGGGTGAGGGAAGCTACGGTGCGATTTCAGATACTGTATGGATAGCCATGTATATGAGTGCATCGGTTAATTATGCTACTTATACCGCCAAGAAACTTGACGCGGACTATCATTTGCTGAGCCAGGGCGGATGGGGCGTATACTGCGGATGGGATAATGACGTACGCCATAATATTCCTTCGGTTTACGAAAAGGTATGCGGACTGTCAACCGGAAAACAAAATGAAGAGTTGGGTGCGCAGGATTTGTACGATTTCGACGCGTGGCAGCCTGATGCCATAGTAGTTAATCTGGGAACCAATGATGTTTCGGCCTTCCATCAACCGCCGTTTACCGATCCTGACAGCAATATTACGTATTTTCAGAGACTGAATGATGACGGTTCCTTTATGGAAGAGGACATCATGAATGTAGAAAAGGCAGTGATAGATTTTTTACATATGCTCAGAAAGCATAACCCCAAGGCTCATATTGTCTGGGTATACGGAATGCTGGGATATGACCTTACGCTTCCTTTGGTAGAAGCGATAAATTCGTATATTCTGAAGACTTCCGATAAGAATGTGTCATTTTTACAATTGCCGAACACTGTAGAGGGTGGTTTCGGAGCTCATATGCATCCCGGAATGAAATCTCATCAGATTGCATCGGAAGTACTAAGCGATTATTTGAAAAACAAATTACAGTAATTGGTAATATTGCACAATACAAGATAAAGCGACTCGATATATAAGCGAGCCGCTTTTTTGTTTGTCAACCGCTATATTTGGTGGTTTCGAACGCTTTTTCGAAAGAAAATTTCTAACAACACATAAAGAGGTTTTTAGTGCAATTTCAACAAAACGATGCTATAGTTCCCATAAAGAGATTACGATGAGCTTGTATGACACCCCTCGAAAGTTTTATCTGCTTTTTCCGAGTCTTCTGCCAACTTTCTGTAAATTTCTTCTTCGGGGTGTCATCAAGGCGTAAAAAATGATATCATTAAGAAAAACTAACCCTGAAGGTTTTTCTGAGGGGAAAGGAGAAAAAATGAAAAAAATAACAGTATTACTCATCACCATGGCACTATTTACGTGCCTTCTTTGCGGATGTTCCGCGTCAAAACAATCCCAGGCAGTAAAAATAGGTTCATTAAAAGGTCCGACGACAATCGGTCTGCTTAATTTAATGGATGAAAACGAAAAAGCCGGTGATAATGCAAAATATGACTTTGAAATGGCGACTACTGCAGATGAACTGCTCCCGAAGCTGATTTCCGGTGAACTGGATATAGCGTTGATTCCTGCGAATGTTGCCTCGGTTTTGTATAATAAAACTCAGGGCGGAATCAAAGTGATAGATATAAATACCCTGGGAGTCCTCTATGCGGTCAGCACGGATACGACGATTTCTTCGCCGGCCGATCTCACCGGCAAAACGGTATATGTTACCAATAAGGGAACGACTCCGGATTATGTATTTACTTCACTTATCGAACAGAGCGGATTAACGGGCAAAGTTAATGTTGAATATAAATCGGAGGCCTTGGAAGTGGCGGGACTCCTTGCACAAAATCCCGGAACTGTGGGCATTTTGCCTCAACCTTTTGTAACGGCCTGCTGCCTTCAGAACGAAGATATGTCGGTAGTGCTTGATCTGAATGAAGAATGGAACAAAGTTCATGCCGAGGACAAGGCTGCTTTGGTAACAGGGGTAACCGTAGTTTCAAAAGAATTTCTGGATAAAAACGAAAAAGAAGTTTCCGAGTTTATTAAAAAACACAAAGAATCGACCGAAAAAGCTGTTTCGATGACGGAAGAAACCGCGAAGCTTTGTGTACAGTACGGAATTATTGAAAAAGAACCGTTGGCGCTTAAGGCAATTCCGAACTGCAACATTACCTGCATATGCGATGAAGACATGAAGCAGGCTCTTTCGGGATACCTTGAAGCTTTGTATGAGATAGATCCGTTATCAATCGGAGGAAGTTTACCGGGTGAAGAATTCTATTATTAAAAAGACAATTATCATAGTTTGCTGGATAATATGTTGGCAGATAATAGCTTTGTGTGTTGCTGACAGAATATTGTTGGTAGGGCCTTATGATGTTGCAGTAAGTCTTTTTTCCAATATGAGGGATAAAGTTTTTCTGACTGTGATAGGCTATTCGGTTATGCGTATAGGACTGGGATTTGTTTCCGGTATGCTTTTGGGTCTTTTGCTTGCGGCATTGTCCTACAAATTTGAGCTCATTGCGCAAATTCTGTCCCCGGCCGTTACAGCGATAAAGGCAGTTCCCGTTGCTTCCTTTGTGGTTTTGCTGCTTATTTGGGCAGGCGCTGATAATCTTTCGTTCTTTATCAGCCTCCTTATAGTATTTCCGAATATTTACCATAACACGTTGACCGGGCTTAAAAATACCGATAAAGAAATACTGAAAATGGCAGAAGTCTTTGACTTTTCCGTGCGCGAAAAGGCGGTATTTATTTACAGAAAGTCGGTAGCTCCTTATTTACAGAGCTCGGTAAATGTTGCGGTCGGCATGGCCTGGAAATCCGGTGTGGCGGCAGAGGTTATCGGACTGTCGAATTTCTCTTTGGGTGAGAGAATATATATGTCCAAGGTCTATCTGGATACAGCGTCTTTGTTTTCCTGGACCGTTATGGTTATTGTTCTTAGCTGTTTGTGTGAAAAACTGGTTGTTTGGATACTGAAGGAAATTGTTGAATATAAACCCGTTATTCGTAAAGCAAAGCGGGAATCAAAAAGACTAAACAAAGACATCAATATGAGAGGTATTTCCGTTTCGTTCGGGGAAAAGAAAGTCCTTGATAATGTTGACATAGACATAAAACACGGCAGTACGGTGTGCTTAATGGGACCTTCCGGAATAGGAAAGACTACTTTGATTAATTGCATAATAGATGATGGTAACTATTACACATCGGTAGATTTTCAAGAGGACAGATTATTGGAGGAATATGATGCGCTGACTAATGTTCTTTTGGGAGCGAGCAATGTAAGCATTGATGAATGTAAACAGAATATAAAGGAATTGTTGCCGGAAGACGAAACGGATAAACCTGTTAAGGACTATAGCAAAGGGATGAAACGGCGCGTGTCATTGCTTCGTGCATTACTTTGTGACAGGGATATTTTGATTTTGGATGAACCGTTTGCGGGTCTTGATGAGGAACGACGCGATAAATGCATTGAACTGATTCAAAAGAATCGCAACGGACGGACTTTGATAGTAGTAACACATGATACTGAAGATGCTAAGAGATTGAAAGGTGAAGTATGGAAACTAGGGTAGCGTTACTGGGGATTATAGTAGAAGAAAAAACCAATATTGCAAAATTGAATGAACTGCTTTCGGAGTACGCACAGTACATTATCGGCAGAATGGGAATCCCTCACAGAGAAAAGGATATGAATATTATCAGCATTGTTTTGGATGCTCCGATGGACATTATCAGTTCTTTATCGGGCAAAATAGGAATGCTGAAAGGGGTTTCGTCAAAGGTGATTTATTCCAAGCAATAAGATATTTCACCGGTCTCAGGGTCCTGAGTGATAGTGATGGCCTGCTTTTCATTGAAAGCTGAAACATCAAGCTCCAGTTCATGTTCGATGGTTAATATATTGCCCTCGTCATCGGTTTCGTTTGTTCCGATTTTCAAAATCCAGGGAGTTTCCGAAACATCTTTGTAGATGGCCAGACCGAACATTTGCTGATTGACTTTCAGGGAACCTAAAGAATCAAGTGCATTTGTTATTTCGGTAGTATCGCCTTTTTCCATCAGATACAAATAATCGATGGGAAAGGTGGTACTATTTTTTATCGAAATGTATATTGTGGAAAGGTAAGCCGCATCTTCGGCTTCTTTGATAACGCCGATAGTCTGAAGAAAACCGTTGTAGGAGTCGATGATGGAATTCATTGTATCAATCAGGACGTCTATTTCGGCATTGTTCATTTCATTGAGATTATATGTTTCGATTTCGACAATGTTTTTTGACAGAGCGGTCAGTTCTTCATCGAGGGAATTGTCATTTATGGCCGAATGGGCAGAAACCACTTCGTTGTGGGTTTTGATTAATGTGCGGTAGGTTTGCTGTGCCTCGGCGATTTTGTCTTTGGAAGGACCGCAGGCGCAAAGCAGAAATACTTCGCATATGAGTATGATAAATATGGCTGTGTGTGATTTGGAAAAAAGTGATTTCATTTATTATATCTCCGAGTAACATTAACAGAACCACTGTAGCACATTGTAGAGAAGCTATCAAGAAGGCGCAAACGGTTGCGCAAAAATGATGTTTGTAGTATATATATTTCATTGAAAAGCGTTGTGAATATTTCTTATACTGTTACTGATAACTAAATGTGTGAATACTTGGAGGCAGAAATGAAACAGCAGGTTAAAGACAAATTTATTGAAATTTTTGGTGACGGGAGTTCCGTAAATGTGTATTTTGCGCCCGGAAGAGTTAACTTAATCGGTGAACATACAGATTATAACGGCGGACATGTTTTTCCCTGTGCTCTTACCATAGGAACGTATGCTGCCTGCCGAAAAAGAAGCGATATGACAGTGAACTTTTACTCCGTTAACTTTGAAAAGGACGGAATAATCAGTGCAAATTTGCAGGAAGAGATTACTCCGAAAGATGAATATAAGTGGGCGAATTATCCTTTGGGAATTATTAAAACCTTTGCCGACAGGGGAATGAAGCTGCCCTGCGGATTCGATATGGTAGTTGCGGGAGATATTCCCAATGGTTCGGGATTGTCTTCGTCGGCTTCCCTGGAAGTTATGACCGGATATGCGTTAAAGGATTTATATGGTTTTGAGGTTACAAATGTTGATTTGGCTTTGATAGGTCAGTATTCGGAGAATCATTTCAATGGCATGAATTGCGGTATAATGGATCAATTTGCTTCTGCCATGGGCAAAAAAGACAATGCCATTTTCCTGGATACAGCAACACTTGAGTATGAATATTCACCTATCATGCTCGAGGGAATGAAGATAGTAATAACAAATTCCTGCGTAAAGCATTCACTGGTCGGATCCGCATATAATGACAGGCGTAACAGCTGTGAAAAGGCTCTTTCGGAGCTCCAAAAGGTTGTTAATATTAACACTTTGGGAGAGCTTGACGAGGAAACGTTCATTAAGTACGAGAGTGCTATCGCTGATGATGACAGAAGAAAAAAAGCTCATCATGCGGTATATGAAAATCAAAGAACCATAAAAGCAGTAGACTCGTTAAAAAAGGGAAATATTATCTTATTTGGACAACTGATGAATGAATCACATGTTTCTTTGAGGGATGATTATGATGTTTCCTGTGAAGAAATAGATGTGCTGGTTGAGGCAGCCTGGAAGGTTCCCGGAGTAATCGGATCGAGAATTACGGGCGGAGGCTTCGGAGGATGTACGGTCAGCATTGTCAAAGATGAAGCTGTTGATGAATTTAAAAAAGCGTTATCACAAGCATATGAAAAAGCGTACGGTAAGGTTCCGGAGTTTTATGTTGTGGCTATAGGTGACGGACCTTCAAAATTGTAAAAACATGTACAAATGTATGAGATATTTAGCAAGAATTAGGAATAAATTTAGCATCAAATGATATTTAGATTTTAATTTGTGTATGCTAAACTACATTATGGTGATGAATGGGCATTGGCCCGTTTACAAATATCAATAATACATGGAGGAAGGTATGAACAATTTAGAACTTAAGAAAACTGCCAATCAGATTCGTAAGGGTATTGTTTCGGGAGTTCATGCTGCAAAGGCCGGCCATCCCGGCGGTTCTTTGGGTTGCGCGGACTGCATGACATATCTTTACTTTGAAGAAATGAATATTGATCCGAAGGATCCCAAAAAGAAGGACAGAGATCGTTTCGTATTAAGTAAGGGACATAATGCTCCTGCTTTATATTCTGCTCTGGCTAACAGAGGATATTTCCCCGTAGAGGATCTGTTAACTCTTCGTAAATTGGGCTCTTATCTTCAGGGACATCCCTGCATGCAGCATTGCCCCGGCGTAGATATGTCGTCAGGTTCTTTGGGACAGGGTATTTCTGCCGCAACAGGAATGGCACTCGGTGCAAAACTGAACGGAGATGATTACAGAGTATATACTCTCCTGGGAGACGGAGAAATCCAGGAAGGTCAGGTTTGGGAAGCATCTATGTTTGCAGGTGCCCGCAAGCTTGATAACCTTTGCGTAATAGTTGATAACAACGGTTTACAGATAGACGGACCTATCGATGATGTTTGTTCGCCTTATCCTATTGATAAGAAATTCGAAGCCTTCAATTTCCATGTAATCAATATTAACGGAAATGATTTCGACGAGCTTCGCAGTGCTTTCAAAGAAGCAAGAGAAACAAAGGGCATGCCCACATGCATTATCCTCCATACAACAAAGGGTAAGGGCGTTTCTTTCATGGAGAACCAGGTCGGATGGCATGGAAAAGCTCCCAATGATGAAGAATATGCAATTGCTATGAGTGATCTTGAAAAGATTGATGAAGAATTAGCAAAGGAGGAAGCATAAAATGGCAGACGTAAAGAAGATTGCAACCAGAGAAAGTTACGGAAATGCATTGGTTGAACTCGGTGCTTCCAATCCCAATGTAGTAGTTTTGGATGCTGACCTTGCAGCAGCAACCAAGACAGGAGTATTTAAGAAGGCATATCCCGACAGACATATTGATTGCGGTATCGCAGAATCAAATATGGTAGGTATCGCAGCAGGACTTGCTACAACAGGAAAGATTCCTTTTGTCAGCTCATTTGCCATGTTTGCAGCCGGAAGAGCTTTTGAACAGGTTAGAAACAGTGTTGGATATCCTCACCTCAATGTTAAAATCGGTGCTACACATGCAGGTATTACTGTAGGTGAAGACGGCGCTTCTCACCAGTGTAATGAAGATATCGCTTTGATGAGAACAATTCCCGGAATGGTTGTTATGTGTCCCGCAGACGATATCGAAGCTAAAGCCTGTGTTATGGCAGCAGCTGAGTATGAGGGCCCTGTATATATGAGATTCGGCAGAGCAGCCTGCCCTGTAATTAACGACAAACCCGACTACAAGTTTGAAATCGGAAAGGGAACAATCGTTAAGGAAGGAAAGGATGTTACTATTGTTGCTACCGGAATAATGGTTGGTGCCGCTTTGGAAGCAGCTGAGAAATTAAGCGCTGACGGAATTGACGCCGAAGTAATTAACATCTGTACAATTAAGCCTTTGGACGAAGATATTATTATAAATTCTGCAAAGAAGACCGGAAAGGTTGTTACAGCCGAAGAACATTCTATTATCGGCGGTCTCGGTTCTGCAGTATGTGACGCTTTGTGTGCAAAGTACCCTGTTCCCGTAAAGAAGATCGGAATGCAGGATATCTTTGGCGAGTCTGGTTCAGCCGGAGCATTGGTAGCCAAGTATCAGCTTGACGGTGACGGTGTATATGCTCAGGTTAAGGAGTTTATGTCATAAAATGGAAGCATTAAAATACATTATGGCACCGTCCCTTTTGGCAGCGGACTTTTCCAAATTGGGCAAGCAGATAATCGAGACGAAAAGATGCGGCGCCCAATATATCCATATTGATGTTATGGATGGAATGTTTGTTCCGAGCATATCATTCGGGATGCCGGTAATCGAATCGATTCGACCTGTAACGGATCAGTTTTTTGATGTTCATTTGATGATAGAAAATCCGGACAGGTATATCGAAGAGTTTGCCAGAATCGGTGCCGATGGGATTACTTTTCACGTTGAAGCATCCGAGGATCCTCAAAAAACCATTGATTTAATCCATAAATTCGGTAAGAAGGCAGGTATTTCATTAAAGCCCGGAACCGATTTGGAAGCTATCTATCCTTACATAAAGGATGTGGATTTGGTTTTGGTTATGTCAGTTGAACCGGGATTCGGCGGACAAAAGTTTATTCCCTCTTCTTATGCCAGAATCGATGCGTTGAGAAAATACATCGATGAGCATAAATACAAAGCAATTATAGAAGTAGACGGCGGAATCGGAAAAAAGAATGTTAAAGATGTGATAAAAGCCGGAGCAACTGCGATAGTGGCAGGCTCTGCGGTTTTCAAAAAAAGAAGCATCAAAGCAAACATGAGAAAATTCCGAACGGCATTTGCTTCACTGGAAAAAAAATAATTTAAAGACCGACCTTTGGGTCGGTCTTTTTTGGTATAATACGAGAGAGATGATTATGAAAAACGGAGGCGTTTTATGATCAAATATGAAAGAAACGAGCCGTGCTGGTGCGGTTCGGGCAAAAAATACAAAACCTGCCATATGAATTTCGACAACAAGATTCATCAATATGAGTTGCAGGGACATATTGTTCCGACACAGGACATTTTGAAAACACCGGCTGATATCGAGGCTATCAAGGAAAGCTCAAAGATAAACATGGCCGTACTCGATGCGGTTGAGAAAATGATTGGGCCGGGTGTCACAACACAACAGATAGACGATTTGGTGCATGATATGACAATTGAACTGGGAGGAATTCCGGCTCCGTTGAATTATGAGGGATTTCCAAAGAGTGTCTGCACCTCGATAAACGAAGTGGTTTGTCACGGAATTCCTTCGAGTGATGTGGTATTGAAGGACGGAGATATAGTCAACATAGACGTTTCGACGATATATAACGATTATTTTAGCGATTCATCGAGAATGTATCTGATCGGTGAAGTCAGTGAAGAAAAGAAGAAATTGGTTCAGGTGACAAAGGAATGCGTGGAACTGGGAATTAAGGCTGTTAAGCCTTGGACGTTCTTGGGCGATATGGCCGACGTAATCAATACCCATGCCAAAGAGAACGGATACAGTGTAGTAATCGATATCGGAGGCCACGGTGTCGGATACGAATTCCATGAGGAGCCGTTTGTCAGCTACGTTACCAAGCCGGGAACGGAGATGCTGATGGTGCCGGGAATGGTATTTACGATAGAACCCATGATTAACATGGGAACCAGTGAAATCGTGATAGACGAAGATGACGGATGGACTGTCACCACAAAGGACGGAAAACCTTCGGCGCAGTGGGAAGTTACTGTAGCCGTAACGGAAGACGGATGTGAGGTTCTGACCTGGTAGAGGAGGAAAAATGTACGATATCATCATTATCGGCGGTGGTGTAAACGGCTGCTCAATAGGAAGAGAATTGTCTCGGTATAACTTAAAGACGGCATTACTTGAAAAAGCGAGCGATGTTTGTGAAGGTACGTCCAAAGCCAATTCGGGAATTTGCCATGCAGGATACGATGCCAAACCCGGAACATTAAAAGCAAAACTGAATGTTGAAGGAGCTTCCATGATGGAAGCTTTATCCAGGGAACTGAATTTTGAATATAAAAAGTGCGGTTCGTATGTTTTGTGTTTTTCAAAAGATGATGAAGACAGGTTGAAGGAACTCTACGACAGAGGAATCAAAAATCAGGTAAGTGGATTGAAGATTATTTCCGGAGACGAAGCCAGAGAGGCAGAGCCGAATCTCAGTAAAGAGGTTGTATCGGTATTATCTGCCGAGAGTGCGGCAATAATTGATCCTTTCGGTCTGACAATTGCCATGGCCGAGAATGCCGCCTATAACGGTGTCGAGATCAGAACAGACTCGGAAGTTACCGGAATCGATAAAGCCGATTTCGGGTTTGAGATTCATTTGAAAAACAGTGACGAAACAATAAAAACAAAAATGATAATAAATGCAGCCGGCGTGTATGCGGATGAGATTCACAATATGGTGTCGGAGCACAAAATAAAAATAACCCCGCGTCGAGGCGAATATATGCTTCTTGATACTACTTTGACAGGGTTTGTGAACAAAACAGTATTCCAGCTTCCCACAGCACTCGGAAAGGGCATTTTGGTTACACCGACCACGCATGGGAATATACTGGTAGGACCTACCGCTTCGTTGACGGAGGATAAAGAGGGCACCGAAACAACAACGGAGGATTTATCGATGATAAAGGAAAAAGCATTGATGTCCCTGCCGTCTTTGCCCTTACGCGAAGTGATTACTTCTTTTGCCGGATTGCGTGCTCATTTGTCGGATTCCGAAGACTTTTTGATAGAAGAAGCAGATGATGCCAAAGGCTTTATAGATGTAGCGGGCATGGAGTCCCCGGGACTGTCATGCGCTCCGGCTACGGCAAAATATGTGTGCGAACTGATTAAAGAGACAGGAATCCTTGAACTGACGGAAAAAAGCGAATACAAAATATACGACAGAAAATATGCGAGAAATTTTGCAGATGCTTCATTTGAGGAAAAGGGGCGACTGATTGACGAAAATCCTTTGTATAAGAACGTTGCCTGCAGATGTAAGACAGTAACCGAAGCACAGATAGTAGGTGCGATTCACAGTATAGTTCCGGCGACGACGTTGGATGCTGTAAAGAGGAGAACTAGTGCTTCGTTCGGAAGATGTCAGGCAGGATTTTGTAACCCGAAATTAGTCGACATTTTGTCAAGAGAGTTAAATATATCGCCTGAAGAGGTCAGAAAGAACGATATCGGCTCATGGGTTCTTATTAAGGAGGATGAATAGTGATATACGATCTCGTAGTGATAGGAGCGGGACCTGCCGGAATGGCGGCCGCACTCAGTGCCAAAAGAAACGGATTGAAAAATATATTGCTTGTTGAACGTGATGATAAGCTCGGAGGAATCCTAAATCAGTGTATCCATTCGGGATTTGGACTTCATACCTTTAATGAAGAACTGACCGGGCCGGAGTATGCGCAAAGAAATGTTAAAGAGATATATGAAGCGAAAATTGATTATCTGCTTAACAGCATGGTTATAGAAGTATCGGGTGCGGATGAAAACGGAATATGCAGAACATATGTCGTGAGCAAAGAAAAAGGCTTCATTTGCCTCGAGAGTCAAAGCATTATTCTGGCGATGGGATGCAGAGAGAAATCAAGAGGAGCGCTAAACATTCCGGGATATCGCCCTGCAGGTGTTTATTCAGCCGGAACAGCTCAACGATATGTTAATATCGAAGGAAAGATGCCGGGAAAAGAAGTGGTGATATTGGGATCCGGGGATATTGGCCTAATTATGGCCAGAAGAATGGTTCTGGAGGGAGCGACAGTCAAATGTGTGGCCGAAATCGCACCCTATTCAGGTGGTCTTCGCAGAAATATCGTTCAATGCCTTGATGATTATGACATTCCGCTGCTGTTTTCACATACGGTAACCAAAATCCATGGAAAAAAGAGAGTGGAAGGCGTTACGATATCAAAGGTTGATGATAATTACAATCCGATTCCGGGCACGGAGCAGTATATTGAATGCGACACTTTGCTGTTATCATGCGGCCTGATTCCTGAAAATGAGCTGACGGTTAAAGCAGGAGCTCAAATGGATTCCGTGACTCAGGGACCGATAGTAAATGATAAACTTCTAACCACTGTCGATGGTATTTTCGCGTGCGGAAACGTGCTTCATGTTCACGATTTGGCTGACAACGTTACCAAAGAATCCGTAAAATGCGGTGAAAATGCGGCAAAGTATGTGCTCAATCCAAAGACGGAATGGGGCAGTGCACAAAGACCTGATATTCCGAAAAAAGAGAAAAATACGATTCCGGAAGGGATGGACAGATCGCATCAGATGATATGTATCTGTTGTCCGAACGGGTGCCTTTTGAATGTTGAAAATAACGCTGACGGATCATATACGGTGTCAGGCAATCTGTGTCCGAGAGGTGAAGAATATGCAATAAACGAAATGACCAATCCTGTTAGAAGCATATCTTCGACCATAAAGGTGAAAGGTGGCAAAGAACCGTTGGTTTCCTGCAAAACAGACGGAACAATTCCCAAAGATATGATTTCAAAGGTCATGGTTGAAATTGGAAAAACGAGCGTAGAAGCGCCGATAGAAGTAAATGATGTTTTAATTGAAAACGTTTGCGCAACAGGAGTAAATATAGTAGCAACTAATGTGAATTTCCGGGAGGATGTATGAAAAAATATATAATGGCATTGGATCAGGGAACGACCAGTTCCAGATGTATTTTGTTTGATAAACAGGGAAATATTCTCAGTATGGCTCAGATGGAATTTGACCAGATTTATCCGCAACCGGGATGGGTTGAGCATGATCCGAGACAGATTTGGGCCAGCGAAATAGCTGTGACTACCGAAGCGATGGCCAAATTGGGAGCGTCAAATGAAGACATAGCCGGAATCGGGATAACCAACCAACGCGAAACCACTATTCTGTGGAATAAAAAGACAGGTGAACCTGTATATAACGCCATTGTTTGGCAGTGTCGACGTACATCAAAGATTATCGATGACCTCGTAGAGCAGGGGTATTCCGATATGATTCGTTCCAAAACGGGTCTGATTCCGGATGCTTATTTCAGTGCCAGCAAGATAGCGTGGATTTTGGATAATGTTCCCGGCGCGCGAAAAATGGCCGAAGACGGTGAACTGCTTTTTGGAACGGTAGATACCTGGCTGATTTGGAATTTAACAAAAGGAAAAGTTCATGTAACGGACTATACGAATGCATCACGTACGATGTTATTCAATATTTTTGATTTAAAGTGGGATAAAGAGCTATTGGATTTATTCAATATTCCCGCTAACATTTTGCCGGAAGTAAAGCCTTCGAGCATGGTGTACGGATATACCGACAGCACTGTTTTGGGAGGAAACATTCCTATTTCGGGAATAGCCGGTGATCAGCAAAGTGCTCTTTTCGGACAATGCTGTTTTGAAAAAGGACAGGTCAAGAACACATACGGAACAGGTTGCTTCTTACTGATGAATACCGGAGAAACTCCGATTATTTCGCAAAACGGACTGCTGACAACCATAGCAGCCAGCTTAGAAGGAAAAGTGGAATATGCTCTCGAGGGCAGTGTTTTCGTAGGCGGCGCTGCAATTCAATGGCTTAGAGACGGCCTTCGAATGATAAAGAGCGCACCGCAGACTTTGGAGTATGCCACGAAAGTTGAGGATACAAACGGAGTGTATGTAGTTCCCTCATTCGCAGGCATGGGCGCACCGTATTGGAATCAGTATGCCAGAGGAACGGTGGTAGGAATAACCCGAGGATGCGAAAAGGAACATTTCATCCGGGCAACGCTGGAATCAGTGGCATATCAGACCATGGATGTACTTAAGGCCATGGAAGAAGATGCCAATGTCAGGATAAGTGATTTGAAGGTTGACGGAGGAGCTTCCGCCAATGATTTCTTAATGCAGTTTCAGGCAGATTTGCTTGACGGAAATGTTTTGAGACCGGGTTGTATAGAAACGACGGCTTTGGGAAGTGCATATCTGGCCGGACTGGCCGTCGGCTATTTTAGCAGCAAGGAAGATATAGTGGGAAATTGGCAGCTTAACCGTAAGTTTGCTTCCGCTATTGATGAAAATAAACGAAAAGAATTGATAAAAGGCTGGAAAAGAGCTGTCAGATGCGCCTTGGAATGGGCAAAAGATGATGTTGACTTTTGACATATATAAAGTCATGTGATACACTAAACGTGGTATGTTTTGCCCAAATTCGTACTACATAATGTGTTTTGATCACAATCATTTTTTCTTATAGAGGTGTAAAGTGGATAAGTTCGAGTACAAGGTCAAAGTAGAAGAGATAAAAAATCTGATTTCAGAAGGCGATTTTGAAGGCGCCGTCGATGTTGCGGACACAGTAGATTGGTCGATAGTAAAGAATATTCGTACCTTGTGCATGATCAGTGATTTGTATAAAAAGAACCGTCTTTTTGAAGAAAGCCGGACTGTTCTTTTGTATGCGTACAACAAACAAAAGGCACGTCCTATTGTTAAATCGTTATGTGAGTTGTCTATTGAACTGGGGGACTTGATTGCAGCTATCGAATACTGCAAGGAATTTATTCAGATTGCCCCCAAAGATCCCAGCAGATACATATTACAATATAAGATTTATAAAGCGCAGGACGTTAATCTGGAAGAACAGATTGGCGTTCTTGAAGAGCTCAAAAAGCATGAATATATGGAAAAGTGGGCATATGAATTGGCCACTTTGTACCATAGAGTCGGACTTGAGGATAAGTGCGTAGAAGAGTGTAATGAACTGATTTTGTGGTTTGTTGACGGCAGATATGTTATTAAGGCATATGAGCTGATGGCTCAACACAGACCTTTATCAGAGCAGGAGACATATAAATACGAATTATTGCGTCAGGCGGGCGGAGAGTTGAATATCCAGTATTCGCTTCGCGAAGAAGAACAGAAAGAACCCGTTAAAAAGGAATTTGCTGTAGGACAGGATGTCAGCCCGTACAATACGCAGAGCTTGCAGGCAGTTGTCGCTGAAGGTTTGCAGGACTACCTCGACAGAAAAACGGCAGCAGTTCCCGTTGAAGAGATTAATTCTTACGAAGAAGCTGTTCAGAAGGATGAAGAAATTTTGAGTGCATCCGAACCCGAAGAAGATCCGGAGCTTATGGTTACTCAAATGTACAATCCCGTTATGCCGGAGGAACCGGTCGGACAGGAATTGCTTGAAGATACCGGTGAAGTTTCCAAATTTACGGATGAGGATATTTTGGGAGAGGCTCAGAAAGAATCTTCCGCTGATATGCTGAAAAACAGAGAGGTTGTCCTTCGCCAGGATACCGATGAAATAAAAATGATTTCGGATGTGGACGAGAACATTTTCAGCTCTTACGGTGAAAATGAAGAATTGATGGCCACAAAAACAAATAAGCCCGAATTCTCCAATACCGGCATAATCAATAATTTCCATAAAGGTTCAAATATGGATAACATGCTGTCACAGGAATCTGACGGACAGATCAGTCTGGTAGTTCCTTCGGAGCCTGCCGTAGAAAAGCAGATTACCGGACAAATCAGCATAGATGATATTATGCAGGAGTGGGAAAGAAAGAAGAAAGAGGCCGAAGAAAGAAGAGTTAAGTCTGTCAGAGACAAGATTAGAAAAGAAGCCAGTTCGTTACTTGCAGACTTTGATGAATCATCGAAGTCGTCACTGCTGGAACAGATTGAAAATGCAATGATTACCGCTGCATTAAAGGAAGAGCAGGACAGAATAGCTCAGGGACGTCCCAAGCAGATTAAGGTTTCCGATATTAACAGAGTTGAAAAGACGCTTACCGGAATTGACCTTCCTTCGGATATGGATACCACCCAGCTGGTACTTAATGTTTTGGCAGAAGATGATGCCGAGATAGTGGATGACGGTGTTGAAGAGATAGCCGAAATAGAGGAAGTATCCGAAACGGAAGAAACAACAAAGGTAGAGGAAACAGCAGAACCCGTAGAAGTTCCCGAAGCAGAAGAAGTATTTGAGGATACGGATGAGGAAGACGCAGAAGATTCTGTGGAAGAACTTGCAGAATCCGAAACGGCGGACGAAGAAATTCCCGAAACTTCCAAAGAGGCTGTTGAAGAAGAGCCCGAAGAAGTAAATAACGAAGAAATCAAAAAAGAAATCATAGAAGAGAAAGCTCCGATTACGGATATCGACGATGATACAAACAAAGAACCGGAAGAGGAAACAGTTTCGGATTCTTTGAACAAAGAAGAGGAAGCGGCATCCGAAAAAGAATCAAAACGAGGCAGAGTCAGAGAGCTTACGGACGCCGAGAAGGAACAGTTTGCAGCGTTTATTCATCACAAGAGTACGCAGAAACAGTTAGCACACATTCTCGATAATGTGACTTTATCCGCATACACGGGTAATATTTTGATTACCTCCGAAGAAGACAACGAGATTACTACGTTTTCAAAGATTTTGGTTCGTGAAATCCAGTTGTCGGACAGCAACTTTACAGGTAAGGTTGCCAAGGTTTCGGGTGACAACTTAAACAGAAAAGATATAGCACAGACACTTAAATGCGTGACAAACGGTGCCCTGATTATTTCGGAAGCCGAAGGCTTAATGAAAAAGACAGTCGAGTCGCTTTTGAAGGAATTGAACAATTCAGAGATGGGTGTCGTGGTAGTAATGCAGGGACATGCTGATGTTATCGACAAGATAGTCACAAAGAATCCCGGAATGGCTGAAGCGTTTAACCTTCGTATTGACTTAAAAGCTTTTGATAATAAGACTTTGGTTGAATATGCGAAAACGTATGCATACGATAACGAGTATTCAATAGATGAGTTTGGTATTTTGGCACTTCATACCAGAATTGCCGATATGCAGACCTCGGACCATGAAGTATCTTTATCGGAAATAGAAGAAATTGTAGATGAGGCCATATACTACGCCGATAAGAAAACACCGGCACATTTCTTTGATGTTTTGTTCGGTACCAGATATGACGATGAAGATATGATTGTTCTTAGAGAGAAGGATTTCACACACTATTAAAATTGGGGAGAGTTTTAATGGCTACAGCAAAAACGAAAGCAAAGCCTGCAAGGGAAAAAGTGTTTATTTCCGAAGCCGATCAGTATCTGTTCGGAATGGGGATTCATTACGAGATTTATAAGAAACTGGGAGCGCATTTATCATGTGAAGACGGAAAAGAAGGAGTATTCTTCGGAGTCTGGGCACCTAATGCCGCCGCAGTTCACGTATATGGAGATTTTAACAACTGGGATGAAAATGCTACACAGATGACGAAACTCGGACCCGGAGGCATTTATTCCGTGTTTGTTCCGGGAGCGAAAGTCGGTGATTTTTATAAATACATCATATACACGACTTCCGGTGAAAAATTGTATAAATCCGATCCTTTCGGGAATCAACAGGAGTTACGTCCCGGAACGGCTTCAAAGATTGTTGATTTGGAAGATTTTGTCTGGGAAGATGATGAATTTGTTAAGCAAAGGGAGCAGAAAGACTTCAATCATGAGCCGTTGGCCATTTATGAATGCCACATTGGTTCATGGATGAGACATCCTGTTCCGGAAGCCAAAGGATTCTATAATTACAGAGAGTTTGCGGACAGAATCGTTGAGTATTTGAATGAGATGAAGTATACCCACATCGAATTGATGGGTATAGCCGAGTATCCGTTTGACGGAAGCTGGGGATATCAGGTGACAGGATATTATGCACCTACCAGCAGATACGGAACACCGCTTGACTTCATGTATTTGGTGAATAAGCTTCACCAAAACGGAATCGGAATTATTCTTGACTGGGTACCTGCTCATTTTGCCACCGATGCACACGGACTCGGCAGATTTGATGGACAGTGCGTTTTTGAACATCCGGATCCGCGTAAAGGCGAGCATCCCGATTGGGGTACCAAGATATTCAACTATGAAAAGACGGAAGTAAAGAATTTCCTGATAGCCAATGTGCTGTTTTGGGCAAAGATGTTCCACGTTGACGGAATCAGAGTTGATGCTGTGGCTTCCATGCTTTATCTTGATTACGGTAAAAAAGAGGGACAGTGGATTCCCAATAAATACGGCGGTAATGAAAACCTGGATGCTATCGAATTCTTTAAGCATATGAATTCGGTTGTACACGGAACTTATCCCGGATTTTTGACAATAGCCGAAGAATCTACCGCTTGGCCTAAAGTTACAGGCGATGTAAATTCAGATGGCTTAGGTTTTTCATTTAAATGGAATATGGGCTGGATGCATGATTTTTGCGAGTATATGAAGCTCGATCCTTTCTTTAGAAAGGATAATCATTATGCGCTGACCTTTGCCATGAGTTATAACGAGTCCGAAAACTATATACTGCCGCTTTCACATGATGAGGTTGTCCACCTGAAGTGTTCCATGGTTGAAAAAATGCCCGGATATAAAGTGGATAAATACGCAAATCTTCGATGCGGATACACATTTATGTTTGGACACTGCGGAAAGAAGCTTCTGTTCATGGGACAGGATTTCGGTCAGGAGCGCGAATGGTCCGAAGAAAGAGAACTTGATTGGGGTCTTTTGTGTGAAGATTTGAATCGAGGCGTGCACGATTATGTCAAAGAACTTTTAGAGATATATCGTAAGTACAAATGTATGTATGAGTTTGATAACTGCTGGAACGGCTTTGAGTGGCTTAACTGTGATGATAAGGACAGAAGTACCTACAGTTTCGTCAGAAAATCGTCCGATTCGAAAAAATCTTTGGTGTTCATCATTAATATGACACCGATGAAATGGGAAAACTATAAATTGGGAATGGTTACCGATAAAAAATTGAAACTGCTTCTCAATTCGGATGATACAAAGTTTGGCGGAACAGGTGAAAAAGTTCTAAAGGAACTTACTCCCGTAAAAGAAAACTGTGATTACAAGGATTATGCGGTTTCTTTGGATATTCCTGCATATTCTGCTCTGGTTTATACATTTTAGGGTTAAGAAAATATCATATTTTGACGAAATAAAGGGTGAACATATTTATGGATGTTCACCCTTTCATTTTTAGAGGCAAGATATGAATATAACATTTCAACAACCGGACAGGATGTCCGATTCCTTTATAAATGTCACGGGTTCTACAACAAAATACGGTGCCTCTTTTGAAAATGCAACTGTTTCAAACAGAGGATATTCATTAGACATTTCTTCATTTGTTACGGATAACAAAGCTTATAAAGGTCAAGGAATGACCATCGAAGAACTAAAGCTTAATGCGCAGAATATGGATGTATCTGCGTATCGTGACTATATGACGGTAATGTCTAATTGTGTTTCCGACGAAGATTTGAAAAAGATCGAAGAAGAAGGATTCAATCCCGGAAGTACCGATTTTGATGAAGTAGTTACCATCGTAGACCATATTAAAGCAGCTTTGGTAAAAGGCGGAAACAACGTTTACGGATATACGGATGATATCTCCAAAGAAGCTTTGCTCGAAATAACCGGAAGCGAAACATACGCCAATGAACTGAGCAAGCAGTTTATGGCAAAGGATATCCCTCTGACGGAAGAAAATGCCAAGAGTGTTGAAGATAATTTCAAAAAACTCGAAAGTATCGGCAGTATTTCGGACGGAGCCAGAAAATATCTTATAGAGAATAACCTGCGACTCAGTGTGGATAACCTTTACACAGCAGCGCATCTCGGTGGATCGGATTCCCTGAGACAGCCGCACGGGTACTATGATGCCGGAGAAAGTACCGGATATTATGCCAAAAAGCCCGACAGTGTTGATATTGAAGCTATCAGACCTCAAATGGAGGCAGTTATTTCCAATGCATCATATGAGGTTAATAAAGAAAATCTGGATACCGCTGCATGGATGGTTAAAGGAGGTATTCCGCTAACTGAGGAAACCTTCAAAAAGGCAAAGGACATTTCGCTCCTCAAGATGCCGATGAGCCATGCCGAATTTGCAGATCATGCAACTGATGCCATCAGTGATGCGATTTCAGTAGGTGTTGCAGATTTATCGCAAACTACAACTTTAAGAAATAAAGCACAGTCCATTTATGATGAAGTACAAACTCTCGGAACAATAAAGGGCAGAAGAGTTCTTGAAGAAGTCAGATTATCGATGACCGTAGAGGCAAATCTAAAGCTGTTAAGAAGCGGATTTGCAATTGATACTTCAAAGATGGAAGAGCTGGTAAAGAAACTCAAAGAAAACGAAAAAGAATTCGCAATCAACCTTTCGTCTGATGAAAATGAAATAGAAGCGGTTCGAAAGAAAGATTTATTTACATCGGTTCTTGATATTGTAGATTCAATAAAGGTCGCACCTGTAAATATTTCTTTCAGTTACGAAAAAGAGCAGACTCTGACAGAAGTTTCAATACTGGGCAATGATTTAAGAGCCGAGTTTGCCAGAGCAAATGAAAAATACGAAGAATTAATGACTTCACCCCGAAGAGATTTGGGTGACAGCATCAAAAAGGCATTTTCGAACATTGACAGCATACTTGAAAGTCTAGATATGGATGCTACCGATGAGAATCAAAGAGCTGTCAGAATCCTCGGATATAACAGTATTGAGATTACGAAAGAATCGATTCGGAGCATTAAAGAAAAAGACAGTCTGTTGACGGGAACATTAAAGATGATGACTCCCGGAAGAGTTTTATCGATGATACGAAGCAATATGAATCCAACCACGATGAGTATTGCAGAACTTAACAAGTATCTGTCGAATATGAATTCCTCCAAGGATGACATGCTTTCTTACAGTAAGTTTTTATATAAACTCGAAAAAGACAATAAGATTTCGGAAGAAGAAAAAGAAAGCTACATAGGAATTTACAGACTGCTTCGTCAGATAGAAAAGGATGATTTTGCTTCGGTAGGCGCCGTAGATAAAATGGAAGCAATGTTTTCTCTGGAGAATATGCTCAGCACAGTAAGGAGTCGAAAGAAGACTTCGATGGATTATCAGGTTGATTCAACCTTCGGCGGAGTAGAAGTATCAAAATCGAGCGAATCTATAACAGATATGATAGCCAAAGCATTTGATACAAATTCCGAAGAACTGAAAAACATGCTTGATAATGCCGGAAATAAGGAAGCATACATCGATTATGAAAAGGCGCTTTACAAGGAAATTCGATCATCCTATAAGACGGAAGAAGCGCTCATAAACGAACTTCGTAATTACGATATGGCGTTATCTTCGGAAAACATAGAGAACACAAAAATCATGTTTACCGATCCGGTTTCTCCGTTTGAAAAACTACGGTCTTTGGGATACAAAAAGCCTTTCGGAGTTAATCTTGAGGATAAGAAAAAGGCAAAAGAATCCTACAAAGAAATGACCGGTAGTATTAAGGATTTCTTGGAAAACGAAGTATTCGGAAACAGTGCCGATGCATTGGCCATCAGTTCAAACAGAGTTTTGGACATCAGCAGAATATACGGACATTTCGATTATCTGGAAAAGAGATCCGATGATGAGTGCTATGAAATTCCGACCGAAATAGGCGGAAAACCTACTGCCATCAATTTGAAGATAGTTCACGGCGATGAATCGGCCAAAGTAGCTATATCCTTTGTTTCCGATGTATACGGAGAACTGGCAGCAGAATTTCATGAAGAAGGCGATTTGCTTTCAGGATATTGTAGTGTAAGCAATAAAGAAGGAGCTTTATTACTTACGGAAGCTACCGAAAATCTCAGAACAATGCTTAAAGAAGCAGGAATTGAAGTCAAAGATGTTTTCTTTACTCAAACTTCCAATCTCAAGGCAGGAGATTTTAGCAATAAAGCCAGTGAGAACAGGAAAAATGACACGGATGTCGTTTCAACGGAACAGTTATACAAAGCAGCCAAAACTTTCATTGAGTTTACAACACGTGCTGCCGGCTAAAAGAAAGGACGATAAAAATGTATATCAGTTTTAATGCATCCGCAGTTATAGCAAACAATTCGTTAAATAAAACAGACAGAAAGATACAGGATTCCCTGGCGCGTCTTTCATCCGGATTAAAGATAGTCAATCCTAAAGACAATCCTTCGGGACTGGCTATGGCAAAGAGAATGAACGCTCAGATAAAGGGCGTTGAACAGGCCACAAATAATTCAAGTGACGGTGTTTCGATAATAGAAATAGCCGACGGAACCATATCGGAAATATCCGAAATGCTTCAGAGAATGAATGAATTGGCAACCAAGAGTGCTACCGGAACATTGACGGATAACGACAGATCCATGATTGATCAGGAGTTCCAGCAGTTAAAGAAAGAGATTACCAGAATATCTCAGGAAACGTCGTTTAACGGACAACCCATTTTAGACGGTTCCTTTGATTTAAAGGGCTATACGAACAATCTTGATGCAAAGGTATCGTACTATTCGGACGCTGTTGTGTTCGGAACATACAATATCAGCTTGGATGCTTCATTTGATGAAAACGGTCACCTTACAAATGTATCGGGACTCAGTGCCGCCGCTACTACACCGGCATTCCCGGCAGATGCTGCTATCCAGGGATGGGACGGTAATACCGTAACCATTAAAAATACCAAAGGATTTGAAATCAGATTGGAATTAACCGATAAAGATTACGATGGTACAAATCCCCATACGCAGAACTTTACAAATCTGACAATGGATATGGAAGGCTTCGGTGCGATGGATATGCAGATCGGTGCGAACGAAGGGCAGCAGCTGGCTATCAGAATTCCCAAGATGTCATTGGAGAACATGGGATTGTCAAATGTAGATGTCAGCAGCGAACCGGGAGCTTCCGAAGCAATTGAAAAGATTAAAAATGCCATGCAGTATGTTTCATCTGCCAGATCAAACCTCGGTGCATACCAGAACAGATTGGAACATACAATCAGTTCTTTGGATATCACCAATGAGAATATGACCAGTGCTTACTCGAGAATAATGGATGTCGATATGGCGGAGGAAATGACAGAATATACGACTCTCCAGATACTTTCACAGTCCAGCACATCAATGCTTGCACAGGCTAATGAACGTCCCAGCCAGGTACTTCAGCTTTTGCAGTAGCATTAATATTTGAAAATGAGGATTAGGAGGTAGGGATATGACTAATCAATTGAAACAGGAATATACACTTAGAATATCACAGGCCAACAGTACTCAGCTGGTAATTATAATATACGAGATGTTGCTCCAGTATCTGAAGGATGCCAAGGAGTATCTGGATGAAAAGAGAATAGATGACTTTCATGAAAGTATTCGTCATGCGACGGGTTGCCTTAGGGAACTGACAGGCTCAATAAACGAAAATACCGATATTTCCCGCAATCTGTTCAGCTTGAATATTTTCTGCGTAAAGCAGTTGGCCAAAGCTGATTTACATCATACTTTCGAAGAAATATGCGAAGTTGAATTAATAATCGGCAAGCTTTATGAAGCATATAAAGAAGTTACCAAAAATGATACTTCCGCTCCGATAATGAACAATACACAGCTGGTATATGCAGGATTAACGTACGGAAAAGAATCTCTGATTGTTAATCTGAACGGAACTGCTAACAGAGGTTATGTAGTATAAAACGGAATTCAGGTTGTTTACATATATAATGATTAATGCCGTAAGCCATAAACATAAGTAGGCTTGCGGCATTTTTCGTATGCTTTTGACAAGCAAAAATCCAATAATTTTAAGGCTTCGGGACGCATCGGATGGGGATGCGCCCTAATTTTTTGTCAGTATTTCACAAAATAAATCTTTTATTCAAAATAGTGTTTACAAGCAGTCAATTTTTGAATATACTCACACTCAAACATGTTTAGTTGATGCGTTCGCATCACATTATGGAAGATTTCCTTCCGCTTTTTCCAATATTTATATTTTGAAAAAGGAGGTAATTATTGAACACGGGGGTCCTTGCTATTTTTGACAGCGAGGAAAGGTATGCCAGGGGGCTGATGGAGTTTTTATCCCAAAAGGGCGGGTTGCCGTTTAGGATTCATGTATTTACGGACGGCAAAAAATTTTATGAATATGCCTCTACAGAAAAAATCGACTGCCTGTTGCTGTCGGAAAAAGAATATAGCGAAAACACGGAAAAACTGAATATTGCGCATTTGATAATACTGAGTGAAACAAACAGGATAGTTGACTCAACCTTGAAGCACATTCAAAAGTATCAGTCGCTCGAAAACATATATAAAGAATTGCTGAATGAATATTCCGAATATGCCGAAGCTGTTCCGGCGATGAGAACTCCTTCGACCGGGAAAATGAAGATAATCGGGATTTACACGCCGATAGGGCGCTGCCTTCAAACGACGTTTTCGATTACTCTCGGACAGATTCTATCAAAGAAGGGCAGAGCTTTGTATATGAATTTCGAACGATATTCGGGTTTTTCACAAATGCTTCGAAGGAGCTTTTCTTCGGATATATCTGATTTGATGTATTACTTTGAATGTGCGAAGGAGAAATTATCAATTCGAATCGAGTCAATAACCGAGAAAATAGGTGATTTGGAATTCATTCCGCCGGCCGAAATCTACCAGAATTTGTCCGGTATAAGTGCCGAACAGTGGATAGATTTGTTTTCGGAGATGGAAAAATGTACCGATTATGAATACCTGATACTTGATTTGACAGACGGAATGCTAAATCTGTGGGATGTTTTGAGATTTTGTGATTGTATATTGACCATTTCCAAAAACGATGGGATGGCGCTGGCAAAGATAACACAATATGAAAGAGCCTTGGAATGCAGCCAATATGAAGATGTCATAGGAAAAACGAGAAAATGCCGACTTCCTGTGTTCAAGGATATCAAGCAGGGGTTTGAAGATCTGACCAGGTCCGATTTGGCTCGGTACATTCGTGAAGAAATACTGCCCATCATCGAGGAAACGGACCGATGAACAGGATTACCGAGGAAATAACCAACGAACTTGACCTGGAACTCGATATGCCGGAAGACGAAATCAAATCCAAAATAGATGAGGAATTGTCCCGGTACAGCAAGAAGCGGCCTTTGACAATAGACGAGAGAGAAAAGGTCAGGAATGATGTATTTCATAACATTCGTCAACTCGGAGTCTTGCAGGACTTCTTGGATGATTCATCCGTGACCGAAATCATGGTCAACGGAACAGAAGGCATTTTTGTCGAACGAAACGGAATATCCGAGCAAGTGCCGGTCAAATTCGATTCTATAGAAAAACTCAAAAAAGTCATATGGCAAATCACGGCCGATTGTAACAGAACGGTTAACGAAGCTTCGCCGATAGTGGATGCCCGGCTGCTTGACGGATCAAGAGTCAATGTTGTTCTCGACCCGATAGCGCTGAACGGCCCGATTCTGACCATCAGACGATTTCCGCAAAAAGCGATATCGATGGATGATTATTTGAAAATGGGAAATCTCACGGAGGAATGTGCGAACTTTTTGAAGAAGTCGGTTGAAGACGGGCTGAACATTCTGGTCAGCGGAGGAACCGGCAGCGGTAAAACCACCTTTTTGAACGTACTTTCAAACTTTATTCCGTCATCCCAGAGAGTAATAACGATTGAAGACAGTGCGGAACTTCAGCTTCAGGGAATTAAGAATCTGGTCAGGCTGGAAACGCGAAATGCCAATGTTGAGGGCTGCCGTGAGATTACTATCAGGGATTTGATTAAAACCAGCCTCAGGATGAGACCCGACAGGATAATTGTCGGAGAAGTCAGATCGAAGGAAGCCATAGATATGTTGCAGTCGGTTAATGTCGGACATTCCGGGATGACTACCGTACATGCCAATTCAGCAAGAGATGTTATCTCCAGATTGGAAACCATGGTTTTGACGGGAATGGATATTCCGATAAGTGCTGTGAGAAAACAGATATCCGCCGGATTTGATTTAATGATTCATCTTAGCAGGCTTAAAAGCGGAGAACGAAAAATCATGGAAATAGTCAAAGTTGAAGGATATAAGGACGGTGACGTTAGTCTGAGGACGTTGTACAGGTACGAAGATTTCAAGAATACGGGGAAAGAAACAGGAAGGCTAATGAAGGTAGGAGAATACTGATGAAACATATGGACCGAAAATACTATTCTGTCGGCTTTAAAGAACAGGTCGTACTTTGGATTAAGTCCATAATTTGCGTCCTGGTGCTTGATTACTATTTTTTCAGGTCTTTGCCGGCACTGATTCCCCTTGGGGTTGTCGGATTTTTCTATCATAGACTGCTGCTTGATGAACTGAAACAAAAAAAGCAAACACAAATCCGTCTGCAGTTCAGGGAACTTTTGATGCTTTTATCTACCGGACTACGGGCGGGATCTTCTCCCGAAAATGCCCTGGAGGAATCTTTTCCGGAAATGAAAAAACTATTCGGAGCAGATTCGGTCATCTGCAAAATGCTGTTACGAATTAAAGAAGCCAGAAATAACAGAAAGTCGATATCAAAGGTGATATACGATTTTGGTGAAAAGCTGGAAATCGAAGACATGCGTGAATTTGCACGGATATTTGATATTGCTTATCAAAAGAGCGGAAACCTGGGGTATGTAATGGAACAAACTGCCAATTCGATTATGGAAAAACTGGAAGTGGCAAACGAAGTGTCATTGATGATAAATGACAAAACCTTCGAAATGAAAATAATGACTTTCATGCCGTTTATAATCGTCTCGTACGTGGAACTGACTACTCCCGGATATTTCTACGGAATGTACCATACAAGCTTGGGAAAACTGGTGATGTCGGCGCTGCTTATTCTATATGCAGGAGCATATCTTGCGGCAGTGAAAATAATGAAGATTGAGGTTACATGAACAAAAAATACATGCTTATGACAGGCATTTTGCTCGCAGGATGTGTGGTTTCGACAGTTGAATTTGTCAATTCCAAAGGAGCCGCCCCGCTTCATGACGGAAACATATTGGTTCGAAACGAAAGCCCGGATGGGGATATCAACGTGGTTTTGGATGTTACATATGAAGAGAGCACACAGGAAATACCGTTGGAGATTGCGGAGAGAATCTATTCCGATGAAGAACTTGATGATTTATCGGAAAGAACATTTGACCTTTTGGAGAGGGCGATGTTTGAAAACATGGTTCCCGGTGAAGGAATAAGTTCCGATATTACTTTTCCGACATCGATTCCCCAAATGCCTTTTAGAATTTCATACAAAGTTTCCGATGAAGAAGTACTCAGCAATTCAGGGAAATTGCTGTGCCCCGATAATTGTGAAAAGACACACGATGTTACGGTATCGGCTGTTTTGCTTTACAAGGACAAACGCTTTGAAAAGGAGTTTTCCTTGAGGATTGTTCCGAAAAAGCTGTCTGCGGAAGAAAAAAGACGTTTCCTTTTGGAGGAAAAGATTGATGAAAGCATAAAGGACAGTGCACAGAATTCGCAAATATGTCTTCCGCAGGAGATAGATGGGAAAAGCGTTGAATATAAAACGCATGCCAAACCGAGTTATGTTTTCATCATGATAGGAAGTGTATTTGCATGCGTCCTTTCGGGTTATTGCTACGACTATGATGAAAAAAGAAAAAGAAAACTGGCGGAAGAAAACTTACGAGAGTGTTACGGCCGATTTACGGAGAAATTGAGGTTGTTTTTGATGGCCGGTCTTAATTTAAAGAATGCTTTTATTTCGGTCTGTGAGGATTTGGAAGCAGACAATAATAAAAAATACAGGGACCTGTGTCGGTATATGAAAACATCAATAATTAAGCTGAAGAACGGGGTAAGCGAAGAACGCGTATACGAAGAATTCGGAAAAGAATGCGGAGGCCCGTACAGAAAACTATGTTATTTACTGGTGGTGGCTTTGAAAAAGGGAAATGACAGGCTGCTTTCGTTGTTGGGAGAAGAAACTCAAAGAGCAATGGCTGAAAAGCGTGTTACGGCAAAGAAAAAAGGGGACGAGGCAGGAGTAAAGCTGATGTTTCCGATGATGTTGATGCTGTTTTTGGTGATGATAATGATTTTGATACCGGCGTATTTTGGATTTGCCGAATGATTCAGGGAGGAAAAGATATGAATAAGAAAAGAAAGAACAATATAGGAATGACGACGGTTGAGGTAATTTTGCTTTTGGTTGTATTGATAGGATTGGTTTTGATTTTTAAAAATCAAATAACCGGTTTGGTTAATACCGTGTTTGACAAAATTGCCATCGATCAGGGAACCATTTTGTCGTGAGAAAGAAACTTAAAGGTTCCGTAACTGTCTTTATCAGTTTGTCTTTATGCATGTTCATCATGATGGTACTGGTATTTGATCGACTGTGCATTATCAATTCTGAAAAGGAAAGATTTGAGATTATAAACGACTGCATACTTAACTCCATGCTGGGAGAGTACAGTCGGGACCTGCTTGAAGAATACGATTTGTATTATATTGACACCTCG
>JAZUFW010000002.1:0-6767 GCA_045640905.1 Lachnospiraceae bacterium | reverse complement strand
ACACGCAAGGAGCGAGGCATTAAAGGCAGGTGATGATGTGACAGCTTTGGATGCCGCATTTGAAGCCTTTCAGGCGGACCCGGGATTCACAATATCTGCATTGCGTTCGCTTACAGCACCTTATAATACCCCTGATGTACCCGAAAGAGCATTTATTCACGGAGCATTTTCACCATATCTTGGCATTGATGATATGCGATGGATGTTTATTGACAATTCGAGCTCTGAGAAAATGTATGAACGCTATCCTGCTTTGCTTGAATACTTCTTCTGGGGCGAAGTGGCAAATGATACCAGAATATATGGAACTGATTTTGAAGTGCCGGTTTATTTCATAAGCGGTGAGCAGGATTATACCTGTGCAACGTCTTATGCAAGGAAATATTATGAAGATATAACAGCACCCGATAAGGCATTCTATGAGATCAAGGGATGCGGTCATACTCCTCAGGCGGATAAACCCGAGGAAGTAGCAAATATCATAGCAGAGTTGAAAAAATAGTACATGTTCCGGAAGAGAAAAAGTAGGCAAAAAGATGGATTTTTCTGTGTAAAATTCAGATAGTGTGAGGAGGGAATATGTTACAAGAGATAGAACAATACGTGGAAAAGAATCCTGAAGAAAGTCTTAAAAATACTATTGAACCACGATTTCGGTAACGAAAACGTGGTATAATGAATTGGTAAATAGGGGTTATAAATGGATATTATTCGATTTTGTCTTGAATAGAGGAAGATTATTATGTCTGCTTTTAGAAAATCCAAATTAATAGCCAAATCTATGTCGGGGATACTGCTAGTCACTGCACTGATGACAGTATGCCCGATTTTAGCGTACGCTGCCTCTGATAACCCGAGCACCTCCACGCTCACGGCTTTCCCTGAAATCGGCACTGATTCTGATACGATGAACGCAAATTTGGGAACAATCAACACCCTCGTCGCAGGCCGGCGATAGCGGACATATACTTTTGGGAATAGTGATTCTTTTTGTCAGCATCGGCGCACTTGTCGGAATCTTCTTTTACATTAAAAAAAGAAGAGACCTGATGGGAAGAAAGAGCTCATAAAAGCATTGGAGTATAAATTTTGGAAGGCAGTATAATGATTTGGATACAGGAGAATCTGCGAAATCCTGTTCTGAATGATATTTTTACTGGAATAACTCATTTGGGTGACAGAGGTCTTGTCTGGCTTGTTTTGGCAGCAGTGCTTCTTCGCAGTAAAGAAACACGCAAAACTGCTGTATGCTGTTATACGGCCTTAAGCATAATGCTTATAGGAAACGAATTTATATTAAAGTACCTGATAAATCGAACCAGGCCTTTTGATGCGGTGGAAGGACTGATTACCCTCATAGAACAGCCGTCTTCTTTTTCATTCCCATCAGGACATGCGTCGTCGTCTTTTGCCGTTGCCACGGTTATGTGTGTGCTTCTGCCGCGAAAGTATTCAATCCCCGTTTTGATTTTGGCGGTGCTTATTGCGTTTTCGCGAGTATACATAGGGGTGCATTATCCGACGGATATTCTCGGCGGAATGATAATAGGTTTATTATATGGATTTTTGGGCATAAAACTCGGGACTTTGATCTATGATCGAATTCATGACAAAGTAACGTGATTTGTATATATGTCTGAACAGATAACTAAAAGAAGCAGAAAACCCCAAAAGTAAAGTTTCGGGGCCTTCTGCTTCTATTAATTTAGTTCGAAAACAGTGGCGAATTGCATGCGAACGTTTTACAATTACAGTAGACCCTTGATGAGGGTAATAGCAATGAAAATAATAACATGGGGGGAAACTTATATGATTAATCCAAATCCTGAAGATTATGGCAAACCGTTTCACTATTTATTGAGCCCGTCGACGTTTCTGGATCTCGACAGTTTTGTTTACATAGTCGTTTTGGCTCTTTTGGTTTTCGGTATCGTACGTTTGGTCGCTAAATGTAAGGGCAGGAAAGGGATATCCTTTATTGACTTTTTTGCAAAATACATGTTTGCTTGCTCGATACCTGTCTTTCTTTTGTTTTTTGTTCAATTGGCCATGTCGGGTCAGTGGGTAGTTACCAACATAATTATTACGTGCCTGCCTCTTGTGTACGGCCTGATTATTCAATTAATATTTATGCTCATTAAAAAATTGAAGCATTGAAGAGAGGGAGCTTAGTATGTACGCATATTTGTACGGACAAATTTTGGGGACACACTCTTTTTATTTGAAAAACGGATTTTTGGAACCGGATGAATATTCGGAACTGGATGCGGTCTATTTTTTGCCGGGAGGAGAAACGGGGACTGCAGCGACTGTTCTTTCGTCGCTCGGTGTATCTGTTAAACTTGACGGAACTCACATAGGAACCGAAGTGGCGCCCATGCTGAAGGATTTTTACAAGGACAAAACGGTGGATTTGTCTTCTCTTTATTTTGACCCGAATTACAAAGGATTGCAGGATTACGTTGTTGTGGCTGATCTGGTTCGCTCTCCGATGGGTGAATTCCAAACGCTGTATGCCAGCGGAGTCAGAAGATGGAGCATCCCTGATGAAAAAGATATTGAGGGGTGCCATGTGGCGGCTATCGATCCATATTTTCTGGAGGAAACTCAGTTGGCTGCCGAACTGTGCGTAAAGCACAATAAGCCCTACGTTACAATTGACAGCGCGCATACCGATTATCTGCATGAGCACTGCGCGATTAATGTTGTTTCGAAGGAGTGCCTGGCGGAACATTATGCAGGCATGGACAGGGAAAAGGTATACGAATTGATGGCGGCCAACACAGACGGACTGGTTATTATTACCGCGGGAGAAAAGGACATGATTTATGGAAGAAAAGGGCAAAAAGCAAAGCATATGAAGCCTTTTTCGGTAGAGGTAAAGAGCACTCTCGGAGCCGGAGATACATTCAAGGCATCTTGTGTATACGGACTGATGAACGCCTTTGATGACGATGAATTGGTCAGATTTGCTGCGGCAACATCGGCTGTTGCAATTTCCAGATATCCCCTTCCGCTAAATCCGCCGAGACTTGAGGAAGTAAAACGTATTTTAGGATAGCAAGAATGAATATAAACAGCACGGAATATAAAGAATACAAAACGACAGAACTGATAAAGAGGTTTTTGCCGTACTATAAAAAACACAAAGCTGTAATTGTGTTTGATTTGCTCTGCGCGGCATTGACTACCCTGTGCGAATTGGTGTTGCCCATGATACTTCGGTACATAACCAATACAGGGCTTAATGATGTAGCACTATTGACTACGTCAGTCATTTTGAAACTCGGAACTTTATATGTAATCTTAAAAATAATAGAATGCGCCGCCAACTTCTATATGGCCAATCAGGGGCACGTTATGGGAGCCAGGATAGAAACGGATATGCGTAAAGATGCGTATTATCATCTCCAAAGACTGTCGGATACCTACTACAATAATACCAAAGTAGGACAGATTATGGGGCGTATTACAAACGACCTTTTTGATGTGACGGAGTTTTCGCATCACTGTCCCGAGGAATTCTTTATAGCCGGAATTAAGACACTGGTGTCATTTATTATTTTGCTCTCGGTGAATGTGTATCTGACACTGATTCTATTTGCAATCATACCCATAATGCTGTATGTCTGCATTAAGTTGAACCGCAAAAACAAAAAAGCCTTTGCGATGCAGCGAGTTCAGATAGGTGAAATCAATTCGGGTATAGAGGATTCACTGCTTGGTCAAAAAGTGGTTAAGGCTTTTACGAACGAAGATGTCGAGTGCGAAAAAATGGAAGCGCATAACGGCAAGTTCCTTGATATCAAGAAATATACATATACAGTTATGGCGGCCTTTCAGACTTCCACCAGAGCATTTGACGGATTGATGTATCTGGCGGTTATTGTTGCCGGCGGACTGTTTTTGATTAACGGAAAAATCAGCGCGGGAGATTTGGTAGCTTATACCATGTATGTATCTACCCTGATAGCAACTATCAGGCGAATTATTGAGTTTGCCGAGCAGTTCCAAAGAGGTGTTACAGGTATCGAAAGATTTTTGCAGATAATGGATGCCGACATAGAAATCTTTGATGAAGCAGATGCTTGCGAGATGCCTACTCCCACAGGATTGATAGAGTTTAAGGATGTATCGTTCGAATATCCGGATGATCATAACAAAGTGTTCAAGAACCTGAACCTGACTGTGAATGCCGGAGAGAAGCTGGCCATAGTAGGACCTTCCGGCGGCGGGAAAACGACATTGTGCAATTTGATTCCCCGTTTTTACGATGTTACCGGCGGATCGATTCTGATAGACGGAACGGATATAAAGAAATTTACCTTAAAGAGCCTCAGACGAAATATCGGAACGGTGCAGCAGGACGTATATTTGTTCTCCGGTACGGTTATGGAAAATATTCTGTACGGCAAAATGAACGCTACCAGAGAGGAAGCCATTGAAGCGGCAAAGGCTGCCGGTGCGGATGAATTCATCGTGCAATTAAAGGACGGATATGACACTTATGTCGGTGAACGAGGTGTTAAGCTCTCCGGCGGACAGAAACAAAGAATCAGCATAGCCAGAGTATTTTTGAAGAATCCGCCAATTATGATATTGGATGAAGCAACGTCGGCACTTGATAACGAAAGCGAGTTTGCGGTGGCCGAATCTTTGGCCAGATTGTCTATGGGCCGAACGACCATTACCATCGCCCACAGACTTTCGAGCATCAAAAATTCCGACAGAATTCTCGTTCTGACGGATGAGGGAATTGTCGAAGAAGGAAATCATGATTCCTTAATGGAAAAGCATGGCATCTATTATGATTTCTATACCATGGCAGACAGAATCAAGTAATCACGGATTATACGGTCGATACCTTGACGACAGCGGTTTATTATTTGGGCACGAAATAGTATAATTTAAGAAATTTGTAATATAAGGAATAGCAGATGAGAAAAAAGATAGCCATTTTTACAACAGGACGCGGTGGGGAAATTCTGTGTCACTATCTGGACGGAGTGAAAAAGGGATTGGATGAAATCAGTGCCGATGCTTTTGTATTTGTATGTTTTCCGCTTCGGAGCGAAACAGATTCTTACATAAAGGGCGAGATGAACATATTCAAACTGCCTGATTTGCGCGATTTTGACGGAGCCCTGATTGTGGGCAATCTGATTGATTATGAGGATATCTTCGAACAGATAGTTGATGCCTGCAAGGAAGCGGGGATTCCTGTTGTTTGTAATGGCAGAGACAATCCGTACTGCCACAAAATTTCCGTGGATAACTACAACGGAATGGTCGCCGCATGCGAACATTTAAAGAATGTTCACGGAGTTGAAAAAGTATTCTTTATTGCGGGATCCAAAGATAATAACGATTCAAACGAACGTTTCGAGGCTGTCAGAAATATTTTTCCCCAAACAACTCCAAACGATGTATTGTATACGGACTGGGATGTCCTTCGCGGCGTGGATTTTGTTAAGGAGTGGATTGACTCCGGCAAAACTCTGCCGGATGCCTTTATGTGCGCCAATGACGGTCTGGCACAGTTTATTGTAGATGCTTTGATGGAAAAGGGTATCAGTATTCCCGGGGATGTGAAAATATTCGGCTTTGATGATTTGTCATATGCTCCGATAGCAACCCCGTCTTTATCATCGGTTAATCAGAATTTCAACGGACTCGGATACGGTGCGATTACGACTTTGAGCAAGTGCATGAATAAAGAAAACATCTCTGAAGATACAGTTGTTCCGTGCCTGATTAAGTGCAGAGAAAGCTGTGGCTGCGGATGCGCCGAAGAAGCGGACATTGCACGCCAAAAGGTTATCCGCAAGATGTATGTTGCCAAACTGGAACAAAACGTTTTTGATGAAAAACTGAACATGCTTGATGCCGGATTACTTTCGGGACATACTTTTTCCGATATTTTCAGCAGATTGACGGAAATATACACGGGAGACAATTCGTTTGAAAAAGGAAACATACAGATTCTTCTTGAACCGAATTATGAAAAGGCTAACGAATATACGGAAATCAAACTCCCGGTCGGCGGATATTCCGATAATATGGTTAACATTTTCTCAATGCGCGACGGCCATGTATTTAACAGACCTATGTTTGAAAGAAGACGCTTGATTCCCGGATATGAAGAAAATGATGAGCAGTGTCACATATACCTGTTTATGCCGCTTCATGAAGACGAACAGACGATTGGGTATTACATCTTAAAGGATGTTCATTTTGAAATCGAGCATAACGATGCGCTGATAAAGTATCATAAGAGACTGAATTCCATTTTTGTAAAATACAGACAGAATCTGTACAACAATTACCTGTATCGTGAACTGAAGAAAGTAAACGAAACAGATCCGCTGACATCGGTTAAAAACCGTTCCGCATATGAAGACGCTGCAAATGATATGGATGATCGGATTATAGTGGGCGCGAACGGACCTTTTGCCATAGGTGTTTTCGATGTCAATAATTTGAAAAGAATCAATGATTCCTACGGACATGAAAAGGGAGACGAATACATAAAGAATTCAAGCAAACTGCTTTGCCGAATATTCAAGCATTCACCCGTTTTTCGAATAGGTGGAGACGAATTCCTGATTATTCTTGAAGGCAGTGATTACAGGGAGAGGGAAAGCCTTCTTGAAAAACTGCAGCTTGAAATGGATGCTTCGTCGTGCAATTCTGTTGAATCCTGCACCAATCTGTCTATTGCCTACGGGATGTCGGTCTTTAACAAATCAACGGATAAAACGCTGGCA
>JAZUFW010000001.1:0-25012 GCA_045640905.1 Lachnospiraceae bacterium | reverse complement strand
AAGCAACAAAAAAGGAATCCGTACGATTCCTTATCTGTTGCCTTTATGTATTATTCTGACGTCGCTTCTCGGCCCGATGAGCCTGGTACGCTATTCATTCTTCCTGTGGGTATTTGTTCCCATTGGATTTATTGATTTGTTAACGCAAGAAAATATCGCAAATATTAACGACTGCAAAAACACTTTTTACAATCTCCAGTAAAGGTAATCCTCTGTTTCGAAATCCTTTCTGTTGTATAATCCCTTGATATCAAGGAATACTTTCTTTGAATGAGCGGGATTAAAGAACTTCGATACATCATCCTTGGTATAATCAAGGAATTGTGTATGAGCCACAGCCATAATAACGGCATCCATGTTTTTAACATCATCCATGGTCTCAAACTCAATTCCGTAAAGGCGCTTTGCCTCATCGGCATCAGCTGCGGGATCTACAACAATCGGCGTAATGCCGTATTCTTTCAATTCATTGTAAATATCAATAACCTTGGTATTTCTGGTATCAGGACAATTCTCCTTAAAGGTGAATCCCAGTATTGCAATCTTTGCTCCCTTAACAGGAATATCTGCCTTAATCAAGTTCTTTACCAGAGACTCTGCAACGTACTTACCCATATCATCATTGATTCGGCGTCCTGATAAAATAATCTGGCTGTGATACCCGAGTTCTTCGGCTTTGTATGTCAAATAGTAAGGGTCAACTCCGATACAATGTCCGCCAACCAATCCGGGAGCAAACTTAAGGAAGTTCCATTTGGTACCTGCTGCCTCCAAAACGGACTTGGTATCAATACCCATTTTATTGAAGATAATAGATAACTCATTCATGAATGCAATGTTGATATCACGCTGAGAGTTCTCAATAACTTTGGCAGCTTCGGCTACCTTAATAGAATCTGCTCTGTAAACGCCTGCTTCAACAACAAGTTCATATATCTTGGCTACGGTATCAAGAGTCTCTTCATCCATGCCGGATACTATCTTTGTAATTGTTTCAAGTCTGTGTACTTTGTCTCCGGGATTGATTCTCTCGGGTGAATAACCGATTTTGAAATCAACGCCGCACTTAAGACCTGATTCCTTTTCCAAAATAGGAACACAAATATCTTCGGTAACACCGGGATAAACCGTTGATTCAAATACAACAATGGATCCCTTCGTCAAATTCTGTCCCAAAATTCTCGATGCACCCTCTACCGGTGTAAGATCGGGTGTATGATCATCATTTACAGGAGTGGGAACAGCAACGATATGGAATTTTGCTTCCTTCAATTTTGAAGGATCAGCCGTAAAGAACACTTTAGTATTCTTTATTACATCGTTTCCTACTTCGTTGGTAGGATCGATTCCGTTCTTGTAAAGATTGATTTTTTGTTCATTCAAATCAAATCCGATAACGTTAATCTTTCTGGCAAACGCAACGGCTATGGGCATACCTACGTATCCCAAACCTACGAGCGAAAGCTTCTCTTTGCCTGCTACTATATCTTCATATAAACCCATGGTATTTACCTCCCGGTTTGTTATTAATTTAACTAAGATAGTATATCACAATTACTTTATTAATTCACGCGCAACCTTCATATATTCTGCCGTAACCAGATGTCGGTCAAATTCCTGCTCCATCTTTTTGCGTCCGGCCATGCCCATGTTGGCTTGCTCATCAGCACTCAAATCAATAAAGGCTTTCATCTTTGATACCAGTTCATCGGTATTTCCCGGAGTAAACAAAAATCCGGTAACTCCGTCTTCGACCGCTTCCTTACATCCGAAAATATCAGATGCTATAACCGGTCTGCCGGTTGCCGCACCCTCAATAAGTGAATTTGACATTCCCTCGTGGAAAGAAGCTACCACAATGCAGCTCATGGATGCTATGACAGGATGAACTTCCGTAGTAAACCCTAATTGCTTAATGACACCTTGGGACTCCAATTCATTCAGCATATCTTCATAATCTTCTTCACTGCGTCCGAGAATATTAAAAACTACTTTGTCACTGTGAAGTTGCTTAGCCGCGTCGCAGTACTCAAAGATTCCACGTTCCTTTAATATTCTGCCGACAAACACGAAATTAACCGTGTCGCCTTCCGGAAACGGTTCAAAAGAATGTCTCTCCAAATCAACGCCGGAGCCCATTACCAGGCGGGAATCTCGTCCTTTGATTTTATAGTTTTCAAAAATACCTTTGTTTTCTGCATTTTGGAAAAATACGCATCCTGCCTTTTTCAGCCCCTGCCGATACAAAAATACCACCAGCTTTAGGAATAATCCCTTCTTGTCAAAAGCTCCGCCGAGTCCGGTAATAGTAGAAATGTAGGGCTTTTTTAATCTGCCTGCCGCATATCCGCCGTAAATATTACACTTTATGGTATACGTAATCACCAAATCGGGATTAATCTCTTTTATGAGTTTTCGATACGTTAAATACAACTTGAAATCCTCAATAGGATTAATTCCGCGTCTGTTAATCGCTGTTTTAATGATATGGCAGCCTTCTTCAATAAGGTTCTGAGTTCTGGTTTCATCCGGAACGCTGACATATACGTCATAATTGGCTGTCAATTCCTTTACAAATTCATTTCGAAAGTCATATAAACCACCGGAAGAATTCGCCAAAATCAATACTTTTTTCATATGATTATCTCTTTATCTTCAAAATCCTTTATACAGATTTCGTTATACTTCATCATTGCTATGTTTTCTTTGTACTCGCCGATTGTAACGGGGTTTTCCCGTCCTTCAAGATTGGCGATGATCTGCTTCGGAACATTAACACCGCAAGCATATGCATGAGGATATCCTCCTCCGAATCTCGGATTTACCTCGGAAAAATAGAAAACATCCTTTACTTCATCATGGAATATGTCTATATCTATGATTCCTCTGAAGCCGGCCTTTTCAACAAATGTCCTTATCATTTCAAAGAGCCTTGAGTTCTTTACGGAAACGGATTTGTCCGTCTCTCCGGCTCTCATTTTGATTTTCTTTTTAACAAAAATCGAAGTACACTTACCGGAAATCATATCTATATAAACGTCGGCACCGTACTCCCGGCCTGACATGTATTCCTGAATCATCAAGTCATCATACAAGTCAAACAAAACTTTTATCTCTTCATCCGTAGTAACTTTATTAATATTAATCGAAGCACTGCCGCATACAGGTTTGGCAAATACAGGATAGTCAATTTTTCCTGCATTTTTGGCTTCGAAAAAAGCGTCCTTTTCGACAAAACACTCTCCTGTAGGGATAGCGTACTCCTTCATAAGTTCATAAAACCGATACTTATTGAAACAGGTTTCTACCAAATCATAATCGGAAATAATCGGAGTCACCCCGATTTCTAAGAATCTGTTCTTTTCCTTGGCAAGCAAAGAAAGTTCCGGGTCTATTAAAGACAAAACACCGGAAATATTCTCCTTTTTGCAAATATCGAGAATTATGTCCAAATACTTTGGATCGGTAATTCTCGGAACGAGATAAAATCCGTCTGCATCATATATTGCGGGTGCCAGATTCGAACAATCAGTTACGATTACTTTTCCCTTCCCGTTCAATTCCTTTTTAAATGCCTGAACAACTTTATTTCGCGTCCCTGCAGCCAATATTAGTATATTAATCATTCACTACACATCTCCCTTTCATGCCTTACGACAATATATCGCCGGTCTTTATTGTGACAGAGGTGTCATATTTATCTATCAGCAAAGAGCCGTCTACCGTGCGAACAATCAGTTTGTCATCAAAGATATCGATTACTTCACCGGGGGCGAAGGAACTGAAATCAATCATTTCATCAAAGGGATGTGCCTGCCAAACGGTGATTTTGTTATCGTCGTTTTGTAAAGATTCATCCGTACAATTAATGTAAGCAAAAGCGCCCGGAAAAGGAGCTGCAACTCCGCGGATAAGATTATAGATGTCACGTGTTCTTCCTCTGAAGTCAATTTTGCCATCCGCTGCCGTCCGCTTGTTATACCATGAATCGTAATCTTTTGACTCGGTTCTGATTGATATGCTTCCTTCCTTATATGCATTAAGAAGCTTACGAATCAGATTTTTTGAACAGATCATGTTTTTATATTGAGCGGTACGAATGTCGTCGTGAGGCGTTATAGAGAACATCTCCGTCGCAAACACATTCGGGGAATCTGCATTTTCATCGTATTTAAAAAGATTCAGATTGAATCTGGTATCTCCCAAAATAATCGACCAGTTTAACGGCGATCTGCCTCTTCCAAACGGCAAATATCCTGCATTTCCATGGAATCCGAACACTCCGAACTTGAAGGCATCAAGCACATACTTCGGAATCAGTCTTTGCCATCCCATGCAGATACCGATTTCAAACTCATTCGATTCGATAAACTTTTGTGTTTTTTCGTCAGTCAAAAAATAACTGTCTGCTTCGTGTACGGGAATACCGTATTTCTCGGTCAAAATGCCGAGTCCTTTATATCCGCTTATCTGATTCTTCTTTGTTACTTCACTCGATATCGTAATCACCAAATCAACCTTGGTAATATTTTCTTCGATAAAGGAAACTATATTTTCGGATGTGTCCTTTACACCAAAAACCACAACTTTGTATTTCATGCATTTGCTCCTTAGATATTCTGCATAATCAGATTATATATAATCGAACTGGTAGTTGCGTCATAATGAAGCCCATCTGTGGAATTATATCCATGTGATATCAGGTACGAATATGTGTCGATTATTTTGACTCCCGAAAGCCCCTGCGCCAGTTTGGTATTAAAGAATGAAACCTGATAATCGGAAACATACGGGCTGTTCCAAACCGGATTTACAGTCGCATAATAAACCTTTGCTCCCTTTGATTTCCATTCATTCGCCTTGGCATTAACATAGGTAATATATTTATCAGCGTTCTTCGTATCATTTACGCCTAAGTTAATTACTATTTTTGTTCCTTTTCCGACAAAAGGATCGACCATAGCTATCGCTGTCTGTGTCAGCCAGTCGTACCCTTTGGCATTTTCGGCAACGTAATACACTCCGGTATTTCCCATTGCCTCATGCATCTGAACCATTCTGGAATCTCCGATAAAGATGACAGGATATGTAGTCGCATTAGGAGCCACCGCTACCTGTTTGGGAGGCGTCGCAGGAGGTGTCGCTGCCTGAACACTTTCAGTACCCTTATTCGGCGTTGCTGCGACGGCGGGTGGCGTCTTTCCTTTGGCTATCATCTCATCGTTAGCCATTTTTACCTGCAGTTCATGTATCTGGTCACAGATTTTGGCAACTTTATCTTCGGACGCACCCTTGTCCATCAGTTTATATGCCTGGGCATAAAGATCATCCAATTTCTCCTGATCCGTCTTTTCTTTTGTTGCTGCGGATGATTGCACGGACACGTTTCCGCTCAGCATAAGTGCCAATGAAATCATGCACAATGCAGTCATTACCTTTATTACTTTTTTCATTTATCAATGCTCCTTTTTGTTTTTCCAAAAAATCGTTCTATCAGTTGTGACAAAACATCTATAAGTTTCTTTACCAAAAATGACATAAGTGTCGTAATGATTAAGGATGCAATCAGATACACATACCAATTCAATTCCCATCCTGCATTTACGGCAGAATTCAATAAAAAGCAATACACAAAATTATGCAAAAGATACATATAAAGCGATATCTTCCCCATTTTTTCGAGTACCGGGATTCGAACATCAATGGTATCTTTTTTAAGCACATCAGCCAAAATCATGCCCAGTGCAAATACCCACGTAGCGTCATACCAAAACAGTTTGTATCCGCTTAGGGCAAAGAATATGCTCATGGCAATGATAAACACCGAAACTGCCATTGTCCTGTATTTTTGAGTTATTCTGCCTACAATGTAATACACAATATACAGAATCAGTATTTCAAAAATAAACCAATATTCATATCCGGTCAAATAGACCAATACATCACGGAAGGAATCAAATCCCCCCGCATACAGATCTATAAAAAGTACAATCAAAAGATACGGAAAATATGTATTTTTGATTCTCTTGTTTATGTATTGTATGTCAGGTTTCGACTGTCCGTATTTTTGATGAAGTCCGTACCCGGATGCCAGGAAAAACAATGCAACACCAAAGTCACCGGCCAAAATCAAAATGTTAGTATAAATATTCGCACCTGTATAAGGCAGCCCTGCTTCAAAGTAATGTGACAGAATCACTATCAGAGTCGCTACTGCGCGCAAAATATTCGTAAAAGCAATGCTCAACACAAACTCCTAAAATCTAAACACATCCGCGAAGAAATTGAATAATTCGGGATTGTATTTTTCCAGTGTTATTGCGGATACGGTATTTGAAATCATCATCAGAGAAAATGCCACTTCAAATACAAATCCGATTTTAATGAAACTGAGTGCTGCCTCTTTTTTGCTGTCAACAAATGCAGAGAGCATCACCGCTGTGGCTATAAATAGGCCCATAGCCACATCTACCGTATATCGTTGCAAAATTCCCGCCGTATTGGCATCAACCAATGCAATAATTACGGAAATAATAATCGAAATATATAATACGGAGCTCAATTTGTGCTCCTTGATTCTGTCCTTAAATCTGTACGCAAATGCCAAAGAAAACATCAGCATGTTGCAGGGAATGATACCCCCGAAATAGTGCTCCGTTACTATCTTTCCCATATATGAGTATTCAAGCGGAACACTTTGTAAAAACGGAAATACACCTGTTAATAAAGGTGGCTGAAGGGTAAATCCCATAAGTCCCAGCAGCATTCTCGATATGCTGTTACCGCTAAGATTCATATCATTGTTCGTAAGACTGTAGGTTGCCCCAAAATCAAATATTGAGCCGAATCGGGCATTATTGTAATACATGACAAGGACCGCAACAAATGCGTACGGAAGCATGCAGATAATGGTTTTAACAAGTGTCCTTTTGGTAAAAAGAGCCTTTCTTTCCAAAACATAGTCTTTGAAAATCGGAAAAGCCAAAAAGCCAAAAAGCAAATACTGAGGTCTGCAGCCTGCCGTAAGAGCCATAAAAAGTGAGCCCAAAACAATAAACAAAGCACTGTCTCTGCGGACTCCGACAAGCCAAAAAGCCAGTCCCAAAAAGGTAAATGCAGCACCCGCTATAATGGGAACTGAATAGATATCCGAGTTAAATACCACATACATAATCGTGCCGGACAGGCAGATAAATGCACATATTACCACATAGTAAATATATTGAAACAGCTTATAGTGCTTTCTGATAAGTTCCTTTACAAACAAAAATACGCCGGCGCAAAACAGCGCATAGAAGACGAAAGTGGCCGCCCAGTTAGGGAAATCATGTCCCGTAATCATGTGAAACGGCAGATATAGCAAAAGCTCCGGAACTATACCGAAATATACATAATATTTGCCGTTGAAGTATGCGTAATCCGCACGGTATTCAATATTATTGGCCTGTAAATACTGTGTATCATACGGGTTAGGAGCCTGCAAAAGACCTTCCGAAGGTGCATCATCTACATAAAAATGACCGTCGCAAATTGCTCGTGCCAGTTCTTTGTACTGCATATGATGCGGAATGCTCGATTCATCAAAGGATGAATGAGAGCAGATGGTCAGGTATCCCAAAAAGATAATAAATGCTGCGCACAGAACCGTTACCAGTTGCTGATTCTTATTCGGATAATCACACTGAAGATGACACATATACGAAGTTTTTCGAAGGCCAAAGAAAAAGCATACAATCAAAAGGAAACCAAATACCCTGGCAAAGTTAAACATCAAAGGTCGTCTGACATTGCCCATTATGCTGCGAAACTCATCCTCTGTCCCCGAAAAGGAAACCAAAAGCTTACTTACTTGGCCGTACGGATGCAAATTTATATACTGACTGCTTAAGGATTTCTTGGTAAGCATTCCCTGGGGTAATTCGTATCCCAAAGCATTTCCTTCATCAAATATGGTTATCGTATAATAAACGGGTTCATTCTCGGCCATGCCGATATTCATGCACAGATTATGTATTTCTTCGTCAATTCCGTCTATTTCTACTTCATATCCGTTTTCGGCGGGATTAATGACACATCTGTCAGAAAAATTAATCGGCTGATTCATGACAGAAATAATAGACGAGAAATTGAATACCAATATCTCAAGAGCAAATACAACCAATATTCCGATAATCAAAGGTGTATATTTTTTCACTGAAATCACTTTCCGAATAAGCTTCTGACTGTATTAATAATAAGTTCCATATCTTCCTGAGTATTTTTAATATCCGAAGGAAGACACAGACCGTTTTCGAAAATATCCGCACTGACATCCTTTTCGCCTGCCTTGATGTAATCTCTGTCGGCAAATATGGGTTGAAGATGCATGGGCTTCCATATGGGACGGGATTCTGCGTTACATTTATCCTGCAGCGCATCCATGACATCATTCGGAGTAACCGATGAGCCCTTTTTAATCTGCATGCAGGAAAGCCAGCAGTTAGCGTCGGCATCAGGATTCATGGGGTTCATGCTTATTTCCGGAATGTCTGAAAAAGCTTCCTTGTACTTGGCATAAATTGCTTTTTTCAGTGCTTTATGTTCCTCCAAATGCAATAACTGTCCTCTGCCGATTCCCGCTACCACATTGGACATTCTGTAGTTATATCCTATATTTGAATGCTGATAGTATCTGGCCGGGTCTCTGGCCTGAGTTGACAGGAATGTCGCTTTCTTTGTATATTCTTCGTTCTTTGAAAGCATCATTCCACCTCCGGAGGTGGTTATTATCTTATTTCCGTTAAACGAAATAATGCCTATTCGTCCGAATGTTCCTGTCTGACGACCTTTATAGGTGGATGATAACGATTCGGCCGCATCCTCAATCAAAGGAACATTATGTTCGTTACAGATTTCCAGTATCTCATCAATCTTGGCAGGTGTTCCGTATAAATGAACCACCATAACAGCCTTGGGATTGGGATATTTCAAAAAAGCTTTCTTTAATGCTTCGGGGTCCATATTCCAAGTGTCATATTCGGAATCAATAAAGACCTGTGTGGCTCCTTCATAAGAGATAGGATTAACGGTAGCGGAAAACGTCAAAGAAGGAGCAAAAACAATATCGCCCGGTCCTACGCCTACACACTTTAATGCCATATGCAGTGCTGCGGTTCCGGCGCTTAAGGCGCTTGCATAAATTCCTTCTTTCATGTACTCGGCCATCTCGTTTTCCAAAGCCGAAACATTCGGTCCCAGCGGAGCTATCCAGTTGGTATCAAATGCCTCGTTAACAAATTTCTGTTCTTCGCCGTGCATCGTGGGCGAAGATAAATAAATTCTCTTCATATTAATCAGCCTTCTTTTGATAATTGTAGGTAGGTACTATGTCATTAACCAAAGGTCGAATATCGGCACTTTCGTTCATAGATTCGTCTTTAAGTCTCTTTAGCTGCTTGAAGAATAAATCCTCATCAATCTCGATAGGTTTTCCGATGAAAATTGATTTATTGGCGGTTTCCGTCAATCCCTCTTCATCCATGAGCAATTCTTCATACAATTTCTCTCCGGGGCGAAGACCCGTAAATTCTATCTTGATATCTTCATCAACTTTATATCCCGACAAACGGATTAAATTCTTGGCCAAATCCAGGATTTTAACGGGTTTCCCCATATCAAGGACAAATATTTCTCCACCTTTGGCATAGGCTCCGGCCTGCAGCACAAGAGAAACTGCCTCAGGAATGGTCATGAAATATCTGATAATATCAGGGTGCGTTACCGTAACCGGTCCACCCGCTTCAATCTGCTTTTTAAACAACGGAATAACCGATCCGTTCGAGCCTAAAACATTACCGAATCTGACGGCCACAAACTCCGTATCAAAGTGTCTGTTGAAGGTCTGTATAATCATTTCGCAAATGCGCTTTGATGCTCCCATAATATTGGTGGGATTAACCGCTTTATCGGTACTGATCATAACGAATCTCTTGGTTCCGTTCATGGCAGCTGCCTGAGCGGTTTTCCAGGTGCCGAATACATTATTTTTAATAGCCTCGTTGGGGCTCGTTTCCATCAGCGGAACATGTTTGTGTGCAGCAGCATGGTAAACTATCTCGGGCTTATAATTTTCAAAAATATAATTCATTCTGTTGGTATTTCGAACAGATGCTATAAGTACCACCAGATTCAAATTCGGATAATTTTTACGAAGTTCCTGCTCAACTTCATAAGCACTGTTTTCGTAAATATCAACCAAAATAAGTTGTGTAGGATTGTGACTGGCTATCTGTCTGCAAAGCTCGGAACCTATGGAGCCTCCTCCGCCTGTAACCATGACACGACGGTTGCTGACATAACCCAAAATGGAATCGAGGTCTACCTCGATAGGATCTCTGCCCAGCAAATCCTCTACTTCAACATCACGCAACTTTGCTACGGATACTTCACCGTTAACCAGCTGGTACATTCCGGGAAGTGATCTAAGTTTACAGTTGGTTTCCTTACATATATCGAGGATCTGTGAAAGCTCGGGCTTCGAAATGGATGGCATAGCCACTATGATTTCATCTATCTCATAAAGGTCGGCATATTCGATAATTTTATCTCTGCCACCCACAACTTTGATTCCCTGTATAAATCTGCCCCACTTACCCTTGTCATCATCTATGATGCAGCGGATAACCATGGTAGAAAAATTGGAATTAACAATCTCTTTGATAATTACGTTGGCAGCTTCACCCGCGCCTATAACCATTACTGATATGGTATTTTTTCTATTCTGATTTTTATGCTTCAGGCTGCGCAAAAACCTGTATGAAAAACGGCTCACAAAAAGGAGACTGATCATACAGAACATATAGAGGAAGTAATAACTGCTGGGAACTGCCTGATATCCTTTGCTTTTGAAAAACTGCAGTCCGACAGCCTGAACTATGGTCGATATGACAGATGAAATAACGAGGTTTTGAAGCTCGGTTTCACCGGCAAAAGCCCACAGCGAACTGTACATTCTGAAAATCCATAAAATGAGAATCGTCAGCACAATTCCGAAAGGCAAAAATTTCATAATCGGCGATATGAAATGTTGCGGAATATCCGAATAATCAAAATTGTATCGAATTAAGATGGCCAAAAAGCTCGAAGCAATCACACTGATAATATCGTAGATAATCAGCGCGGTTCTTCTGTATAGTTTTTTGACATTGACAGTTGCTTTTTCCATTACTTAATTACTTCCTTGCTTTCTTTAAAAAATAGAAGCGGTGCGAGGCTTAGGAGCATAGCAAATCCGACAGGCTCCGAAACATGATAGACCCATTCGACTATACCGGCTATGGCCAGTGTCATGATTAAAAGCATGGGTGTCGCACTGTATTTATCTGTTGACTTTTTGAAATACAAAACACTCAGTATAAACGAAACCGCTCCGAATATCACAAATACTATTCCGGTAGGAATACCGTGATCGTAGCAAACCTGAATATATACATCATGGGCATGAACCATCATCTTTCCGTCAAGCCCCATCAATCCCATTTCGTTATGCCCCTTCATATCGAGTGCAGCAAGATACCCTCTGTAAATGTCGAGACGTCCGTTCGTGTAATTTTCCATTTTCTGATCGAAAGGCATATTCGCTAACACATTTAAGTCCTTTATTTCGGTAATGGGACTAGAATAATATTCATCCAAGTTCTTCATCAAATAAGCATCCAACAGTTCATCTTCGGGCTGCTTATCCCAAGCATCATCTGAAATTTCATATCCGGGCCAGTGATATCCCATTATTGTCCAAATAGACTCTACTGTAGCCGTATATTCACCTAATACTGTCTTATTTTTTTCATCCTCATGATATATGTCAAAAAAAGCTTCATCAATTCCAAGTATTTTGTCCGCGAATGTCTCTATTAAGCGGCCAACTGTCATATACTCATCTGCGCTCAAATTATGCTTTCTAAGAACTTCATCTTCGAATCTGTCCACCTCATATTCGTGAGGATTTGACACTATGCAGGGAATCGTTCTTTGAATTTCGAAGATAACGGGAATAAACACTATTACTCCTGCGAGGATGAATCCAAAGGTCTTTAAATAGAGCTTAAATACGCCCTTTTGTCTGCACCGGAGCATAATGATAAATATGAATGCAAAGACGATTATTGCCGTAAAATAACCTGTTCTTCCGAGCGTAAGCAAAAGATATGTTACCGCTACGGATAAAAGCGCAAGTTCCTTCCATATATCCTTTAAAGTAAATGTTCCCGAAAGGACTTTTTGGCCGTTATCATCCTTCGTAAATACGAGTTTGCATATCTTACTAAGCAGCAAAAGAAGAACAATGCATGACACAAGTGTCATATATGTAGCAGTAACGGTAACCGTATGGAAATAATGCGGGAATCTGGCACTTCTGTAGGTGCAGTAAGGTCTGTAGCACCAGGTCCAAAGCGTCATTAAAATAAACTGAATAATAATTCCGCGTACGACATTTGTATTAAAGCTCTTTTTACGCTCCCACATACCAAAATTAAGATAAAGGAGTGTAAAAATAACTGCCAGAGTAACCGTCCACATGCGGGTGTTTCTGAATATGATGATCAATGCAAAATACACGGCCATCAATACAGCGTATCCCACTCTCGGCATGGCAAGCTTCTTTTGGATTAAGCCTTTAACTGTTCTAATCAAAATGAAGCCGAGCAAAACGGCAATAATGACATTGCCCTTTTGAACGAAAAGTTCATCGGCGCTCATTTCGGCATTTATATGATTTCTGTAATAGAAAATACCGGCTACGGAAGCCACTATTACATATCCGAGGTTGTATACGTTAAATATTTCGTTAACGGAGAACATGGTTATTATGATAAACGCAAACCAAATCATCTCCTTACGCTCGGCTACGTAATGGTTAATATCATAAAGTCCCGATACGTATTCGCAGCATCCCTGCAGTGCTCCTGCTATGGCAATACTTTGCAGTATCTCGGAGAAATGATTCTTTATATACTCTGCCGTCACTATGGGCGTATCACCGGTCCTGTCATGGTTAACGGCATAAAGCATAATCAGCATCAGCAGTATAACCGCAATCACAGCTACGGCATTATCGAGCAAATGTGTCGAAACAAGTCCCATAAAAATGCATATGAGACACGCAATTCCTCCCAGTACAATTAAGGGATTAAGAGTATATTTAAGGAGCTGCTCATATGTGATAAGCTTGCCGGGATTTTTCTTTGCTGCCGCATTCACTGCCAAAATCAAAGCTGCCGCAAAAACCAATATTCCGCCAATTATTATTAACGATCTGCCAAGGCCGAAAGGTTCGGAATATATAAAATCCATGGTGATGATCTTGTTTTCGATTATGTCTTCGTTGTAATACGGAACAGCGGTAACAATTTCGTCGGGATTAAAGTTTTCCATCCCCACATAAAGGCTGCGTAACGATTCGATGACTATAAAATACGGATCTTCCAAAACCATGTCTATGTCCATGGGGATATTAACGTACTGTGGCAAATTATCCGGAATTACGACCTTTTCACGTGCAACTTCACCTGTTTTTGAACTGATAACCGTAAAGTCAAATGTCTTTCCGGGATAACCTTCCGTAACATAAAGATGAATCTCCTTAAGGTAATTTCCGTTCGGAACGAAAACCTCCTTTACCGTATTTTCATAATTAATAATCTGTGTCGATTCCGATGTTACAGGATTAGTTCCGACACGAGTGTCGGTTTTGTATAGTCTCAACGGGAACACGGTTATTATTCCCAAAAGAGCCAAAACAGCTATTATTATTTTTATCGCGCTTGATACATACAGTGTCTTTCTCATACCTTTTCCTTTACCACAAACTGGGGAGAATTATTCATCGAAATATAAACCCTGCCCATATATTCACCGACAAGTCCCATCATTATGAGGATTAGTCCGCTCATAAACACAATCACACTCATCAGTGCCGAAAATCCTATTGTCAAATCATCGGGCTTAATAAATATCTTTTTAATAATTGTATAAATGCCGTATAAGAATCCGCATACGGCCGCTATGCCACCTGTTGCGGTAGCTATTCTAAGAGGCTTAACCGAAAAGGCCGTAAAGCCGTTAAACCACAAGGACATTAGTTTTCCGAAGGTGTATCCGGACTCTCCCACTTCACGGTTTCTGTGATTAACGTCCACATTTATGATGTTCTTGGTCGTACGAAGCACCAATCCGATGACATAGGGAAATGCATATGTATACCGAATCATTTCATCGACCACGAATCTCTTGGCCGCAAAATAACTGGAAACATATAAATCTTTCGGTTTGCCCAGCATAATTCTGGTCATCAAATCATTGATTCTGCTGCCGAAATTTCTAAAGAATGAATGCTTTTTGTGAGCATAACGAGCGTAAACAACATCTGCACCGTCCTCTATACCTGCTAAAAGTTTCGAAACCTCGCAGGCAGGCGTCTGTCCGTCATCGTCAAGGCATACCAGAATATCTCCGGTCACTTCATGAAAACCCGCCATTAATGCGGCATGCTGTCCGAAATTTTTGGCCAAATTAATACCGGTAATGTTATCGTTTTTTTCGGCCAGAGAACGAATCACTTCAAAGGTTTCATCCGGAGAACAATCGTTGACCAGGATAATTTCATATTCATATTTTTCCAAAGAATCCATGGTTTCTTTGATTTCGGTAACTACCGATTCAATTGTTAGAGCCGATCTGTAACAGGGTATTACAAAACTGACTTTGCTCATCCTATTCCTCCATACATCTTTCTATTCGATATATCGTAAATGTATCTGCTATCATATCTTCTTCCGTAACGGAAATATCCACATTCCATTTTGCGTAGTAATCATACAGATAGTCCATGCTCTCCGTATCATTTTTTACGTAAAAAACTTTATCACTGTCTGTCAGCTGTGAATCTATTGTCTGTTCACTGATTCCGAGCTTCTGTGCCTTTTCCCGATACACGGGGCTCAATGCAAACCAGCCGCCCAAAAGATCCGAATTGGCTTTGGAAACATTCTTCATACTGTCAAACATCTTTTCCGAATATGAAACAGTTGAATAAACATCCAGATAATAATAGTTTTCAGGCTGTGAATTCATATATTCATAAAGTGCGATATAAGGAGCATTCGTTTCCGCTCTTTTTGTCGCATCGGCCTTTAATGCGTCATAATTTTGAGGCCAAATCGTAATCGCAAAAACAATTCCTATTAATGACATAAGCAAAACAGGAAGCGTCCTTTTGTTTACTTCTTCAAAGTGAATACAAATAAGTGCAAGCAACAGTGCAATTTCAATAAAGTACAAGGAATGTGTAATTCGGTCAGGGTATCTGCCACCCATCAGAATATACATCCATATCGCACTTCGCACTGCAAAAAGCAGTATCGGTTCCCAGATCCTGCCAAAATGCCGGGTCCCGATCAAAATAAACAAAAGTAGAGCATACAGAACGATAACCACATAGTTATACGGATAATCACTGCCTGTATCATTTCTTCCGTGTGTAAATTCATAAATATACAGCCTTAGCGATTCTGTGAATTTCGATGAAAAAGGTTGCTTCGATGCATTAACCGTTTTTGAATAATCGGCAACCGCTCCCATCAAAGTGCTGTCATATTTATCGCATAAAGCGTAGTTATAGTTTTCAAGCAGAATCTGTTCTTCTTTTGACAAATCAATGCTTTCATAAAACTCTGCATTATCCTCATACGAAGGAACACCCTCGTAATCGTAAAGACGCGTTCTTTCATCAAACAAATCACTGAATTCTTTATATTCAGGGCTTGCATACGATAATTTATTACCGACAAACCCAACCAGCACCAATACAAGTGCCATTCCCACAAGCGACAGATATTTCATCAGAGATTCTTTTGAAAATATCGCATCTTTCGGTTCCAGGCCCCATTTGCATATCCCGATTATCGCTATAAAAGGACACATCAGCAAAAACATCTCCGAGCGAAGCAAAAAGGCCGTAAATAAAATAATCAGTGTCGGTATATTATGAATCAAAAAATGTTTGGCATCATATTCTTTCGGTGTGACGGCAAAGTGAAAAATCACGGCACCGCACATCATGGCTACGCTGACAGTGTACTGCACGTTCGAAAGATGCATCAGCATGAGCGAACAAAGCAATGCATTTTCCGACAGTACTGTCAGGATTTTCAGCCCGATAAATGATTCCCCGCTAAAAAACGAAAGTGTATCATAGGTAATCAAAAACAGACTTCCGAATTGGAATATCAAAAGGAAAATGCCATACCAGGCGATATTTCCACAGATGCGATAAAGCAGTGCAAAAAATCCGCTCATAAAAAACTGCATCTGAATATTCCGCGAAAGCGGTTCTCCGCTGTACTGACCGGAAATAATATCCTTAATCAGCACGTCATCATTTAAGTCATAGTAATAATCAAAGCACAAAGTGATAACCGCCACCGACAAAATGGCAGTAAGAAGGGCGATTATCAGATTTTCCCATTTACGTGACAACATTAATGTAAATAAAATTCCTTTACTTTGCCGATAATGTATTCCTGCTCATCATCTGTTAATGAATAGAACATGGGCAGTCGAACCAGTCTTTCGGACTCTTTGGTAGTATATTTGTCCTCTCCGTTAAAGCGTCCGTATTTTGCTCCGGCAGGAGCAGTATGAAGAGGAATATAGTGAAATACCGTCAGTATGTCATTGGCTTTCATAAAATCAATAAACTGCGTTCTTTCATCCAAATCCTTACATTTAATGTAGTACATATGGCCGTTTTGAGTGCAGTAATCGGGAACAAAAGGTCGCTCAATAAGTTCGCGCTCTTCCAATGAAGCAAATTCCTCATTATATCTGTTCCACAAAGCTAAACGTCTATCGTTAATCGTATCAGCCATCTCAAGCTGCGCAAATAGATAGGCGGCGTTCATGTCGGACGGCAGGTAGCTGGAACCGAAATCCATCCAACGATACTTATCAACCTGTCCGCGATAGTACTGACTTCTGTTAGTACCCTTTTCACGGAGAATCTCGGCCTGTTCAACATAGGAAGGGTCCTTAATCATCAAAGCACCGCCCTCGCCCATGCTGTAGTTCTTGGTTTCATGAAATGATAAGCATCCGAAATCTCCGAAGGTTCCGAGTGCGCGTCCTTTATAGGTGCTCATAATTCCCTGCGCATCATCTTCGATGACATGTAAATTATGGCGCTTCGCAATATCCATTATTTTATCCATCTCGCAGCCGACTCCGGCATAGTGAACAGCAGCTATGGCCTTTGTCTTTTCGGTAATGGCATCCTCAATCAGGTTTTCGTCTATATTCATGGTTTTGGGGTTAATATCTACAAAAACCGCCGTGGCTCCCCTAAGTACAAAGGCATCTGCCGTAGACACGAAAGTGTACGAAGGCATGATGACCTCGTCTCCTTCTTTGATGTCACACAGTAGAGCTGCCATCTCGAGGGCATGCGTGCAGGATGTTGTCAAAAGAGCTTTTGAAGTCCCGGTTTTTTGTTCTATCCAGGAATTGCACTTCTTGGTAAACTCACCGTCACCGCAAATATGCATATTGTCAATTGCCTGCTTCACATATTCAATTTCTTTGCCCGTAAAAGGCGGAACATTAAAACGTATCATATATACATCCTATCTGTTATTCGAAAACAACAAATTTATTGTTAACATATTTTTCCGAATAATTATTATCCGAAATAAAGCTGTTAATGAGATCAAACTTAATCGAGTTATCCGGGCAGTCGTACAAATCCCTTGAAATAATAACAAGAGGTCTCGATGCAGCATTACTGCCGTCAACCCTCATAAGAGCCTGCTGCATTTCTTCTACCGGATTGGAATCAAGATCCGACCATGTAGTATTAAGCGCCGTAGGCTTTGACAAAACGTAACTCAGTCCCGGAATATTTCCGTATAAAATGAGTTTCTTGCCGTCATACAAACTTTCATTTTCATTAAAAAACTCGGACAGTCCCGACAAGGCTTCTGCATTTGCCGCGTTGGTTTTCATTCCTTTTAAAACTTTATTATCGGCTACTGAAAAAGTAACTTTTTCGCCGTTTTCTCCGTCCAAAAACGAATATACGCATCCGACAGCTACGGATTGAAGAATAAACATCAAAGTAATTCCCGCAAGCATTGCTTTCGGAGCAAAAAGCGGAACTTTACGCGTATTATCAAGATACTGTCTGCCCCATCTGACAAACCTGTAAATCACCCATAAAGCTACGGGCGCGATAAAGAACAGATTATTAAGCACCGGCCAAACATAATTATTCGAGCCGAGCGGAGTAATCAAAATCACTATAAAGGATATCAGCGAAATCAGCTTCCAATCATAGTTAAAGTGCTTGGTGTACATGACATATATATCAGCAGCCAAAGCTATGAGCAAAAAGATTACGCCCCACTGAAGCGCGGATTCCTTTTGGTAATATTTGAAATTGAACATCCCCCACTTCATTAAAACGAAAAAGAGGAATCCTACGCAGAGGCAGTAAACAATCTTTTTTGCCTTTACGAATTTGTCCTTCCACAAAACAAAAAACGGGATACCGGGCAATACGCAAATAACCATATATGCAGCCCACTTAAGTCCGTGCAGATATGCATCCGTTATAGAAAACAGCATATCTTTTAAAGTGTAATCCGAAGCACTCTTCGATATATCAAGTACGCCCGTTATCATGGCAGGAAGCGTTCCTCTGCCGTATATAAATGACATTGCTGTCACAATTATCGCAAATGACGAAACATATCCCGCCAAACATAAAAGCGTTTCGACTGCCACTTCGCGAAATTCTTTTTTGCGCCATACCGCGTATATCCAAAGTGCCAGTATCAGCGAAGTTTCCAAAGCATTGTTGGGAAATCTCACAAACGTGTTGATTCCCAGAAACACCCCGGCTATAAATAAGCAGGACTTTCTGTCCGTTCCTGCCAAACCTCTAAAGAGGAATATGCAGCCCAAAAGAAGGAAGAAAAACGTCAGGTAATTATACATAATTCCGCTCGGAATCCAGCATAAACCTATAGCTGTCATCTCCCCGACAAAAGCAACATAGGCAGGCATTTTTGTTACAAAAAATCTGTATCCCAAAAGGGCCGTCAGGCTGATTAGAAGCGAGGTATATATCTTCATTCCCAGCATCGTTTGTGCAAAAGGAAGCAACGTCAATACATAACCTGCAACATTCGATAAAAACGTCAGCCTAAACCATACTCCGTCCGTTTCCGGGAAAAAAACGAAATTTCCCAGTGAGTACGTCGTGTCCGTCAAATCAATCCCTTTTGACACTTTCAAAAGAGGGAACAAAAACAGAACTACAGGAAAAACAACGTATTTAATTATTTTTGCGCTCTTTTTATCGTTCAACTGTAATCTTTCCGCCTTCTACGCGATATACCGTATCGCACTTTTCAATAGTCTGCAGTCTGTGTGCAATGATAATAAGTGTCTTTTTGCCATGCAGGAAATTAATGGATTCCATAATAGCTTTTTCCGTTTCGTTGTCCAAAGCAGAGGTTGCTTCATCCATAACCAATACTTCGGGATCCTCAAAAAGGGCTCTTGCGATACCAATTCTCTGTCGTTGTCCTCCGGAAATTCTGATTCCGCGCTCACCGATTCCGGCATCCAATCCTTCGGGAAGCGAACGAACGAATTCATCAAGCTGAGCCTGCTTTAGTGCATTCCAAACCTTTTCATCATCAATATCTTCATCGGCATATCCGAAAGCAACATTCTTTCTGATACTGTCATCAACCATAAATATTGACTGCGGAATATATCCGACATTCTTTAAAAAGCCTTTGTAATCGTCAAAAATGTTGACGCCGTCGGCCAGAATCTGTCCGCTTTCGAGTTTCAAAAGCCCCAGCAAAATATCAACCACCGTCGTCTTGCCGGCACCTGTCGTTCCGACAATACCAACAGACTGTCCGACCTTGATCGTCATATCTGCATGGTCAAAAATCAAAACATCCGTATTCGGATACTTATATACTATGTCTTTCAGTTCTATTGCTTTGTTTATGGGCATCTTCGCAATATCTTCATCTTTGCGATAGCTGTTCTCGCTGTAATCGATGGTCTCATCGGTAATTTCCTGCGTCAGGTTATCGCTGACTCCCATAAAGAAAGGCTCAAAATACGAAATAGAGGTCAGGTAATTGTTTATTCTGTTGGCACAGGGAATAAGTCGCATTGCGGCCACCGCAAGGAGCGTAATCTGCGGCATTATTTCTATAACCGTAGTTCCGCCGAGAAGCCTGATTATGATATAAAGAATCATTCCCATAATTGCGACTGTCTCAATCAAAAGTCGCGGTGTCGCGTTATAGAGATTGTATCGTTGAACGGCGCTTACGTATCCGGCACCGCAGTTTGAATACTCTCTGATAAAATAGCTTTCCTTGTTTGCTATTTTTATTTCCTTTATTCCCATTACGGATTGGTCTATCCATTTGTAAAGTCCGGAATAATAGTCCTGGTTCTCGACTCCGGCCCTCTTCATAATGGGTTTCAAAATAAACATGATAACCAACAAAACTACTACCAAAAGAGTGGCTACCGTAATCGTCATCCAGACATCGGAAACGAAACTGATTGCTACCAGGCACACAAATACTATTCCTTCGGATGCCAATCCCAGGAGCGCCAGAATCAGTCCGTACATATTGTTAACATCCGAGGTAATCGTTCTTTGGATAACCGATGTGTCGGCATTAAGATAGTACTCATACGGACGCTTCATGAAATTAATCATCATGCGTCTGGATGTCGCAAACTGGTTGGAATATACGAATCTGAGCTGCACCTTTTGCTGGAAGAAAAGGAACAGATTCTTAACCGCAAAGACCAGAATCAATCCGACAAGCACGGAAATCATCAACGTCTTGGTATCGCCGTAATCTATTCTCAGAACGTCGCATATCCATCTCAGATACGCGTGGTTATTAACGGCATCATCTTCAACTACCACATTCATAACAGGTAAAATAATGGCTACGCCCATTGTTTCCAAAACGGCTCCGATGAGCATCAAAAGAACCAAAAGAACCATTATTTTCTTTTGTTTTTTATCTAAAAGTATAAGTAATTTTTTAAGTATTTTTTTCATTAAATCACAATCCGGTTTTGGGCTTTCATATTATGTCGTTTTGGTAAAAAAGCATACGGAGACACAGTAACCCATAATCTGTAATATTATACTACAACGGTGTATGTTTGTCGAATTTTGAACCCCTAACCCCGTCCCGAAGGGTTCAAAAAAACGGGCGGATATATCCGCCCGCGTTAAAATTTATTTATTTGGCATAGAAAGTTGCTATCTTGGTGACAGCTTCGATAACCGATTCGACATCTTCATCGCTCATGGCATAGTAAAGAGGCAACGAAAGCATTTCTTCGTACAGTTTTTCCGCATTGGGACAAAGGCCTTTTTTGTATCCCAACTTCTGATAATACGGGAAATAGTATGTCGGAATATAGTGAACATTGCAGCATACTCCCTCAGCCTTCAATGCTTCAAAGAATTTCGCCCTGTCTATTGTGAGTTTCTCGGGAACAATTCTCAAAATATACAGATGTCTCGTTGTATCCGATTCGGGAATTTCCTTTTGTACAAAAATGCCCGGAATGTCCTTGAAAGCTTCATTGTAACGGGCCACTATCTCCTTACGGCGCGCGCTGAATCCGGGAAGCTTATCAAGCTGACTGATCAAAAGTGCAGCCTGAATATCCGTCATTCTATAGTTGAATCCCAAATCCACCTGCTCATAATACCAGGGGCCGTCCGGCTCCTTTGACATCAATGAAGGGTCTCTGGTTATTCCATGAGAACGATAAAGAAGTAACTTTTTATAATACTCTTCGGAATTGGTCAACACCGCACCGCCTTCACCGCCTGTTACGGTTTTTACAGGGTGGAACGAAAAGGTGGTCATGTCAGCTATCGACCCGTTCATGCGTCCTTTGTATTTTGTTCCTATAACATGAGCGCCGTCCTCGATAAGTACTATATTGTTTTGATGGCAGTGCTCCAGAATTTCATCCAGTTCAACCGATTGCCCCGTATAATCTACAGCTACAACCGCTTTGGTCTTTTCGGTAGTCAGCTTCTTTACACATTCGGGATCAAGGTTATACGTTTCGGGATTAATATCTGCAAATACGGGACGTGCCTGACAATACAAAGCACAGTTTGCGGAAGCTGCAAAAGTAATCGGCGTCGTAATGACTTCATCACCTGCCGTTACTCCCGCTGCCATACATGCTATGTGTAAAGCCGCTGTTCCGTTGCTGCATACTACAGCATATTTGGCTCCGGTAATACTGCACAGTTTCTGTTCAAGTTCATTTATCTTGGGGCCGCAAGTCAAATCCCCGTATCGAAGAACCTCAACTACGGCGTTAACATCATCTTCGTCAATATACTGATGTCCGTAATAAATATTTGTTTGGCGTACCTTCGGTCCGCCCTCTATGGCAGGCTTATTCATTCAAATTAACCTCCGACTTTTTTGGTAAAGCATATTTTTCTTCATAAACCTTAACACGACGAATAAATTCTTCGTTGTTCTTATTCATATTCATCTCTTCATATTCATGTGAACCCATATCATCATCGGGATGAAGCACCGACAGAGCTATGTTGGAACAGTGATCCGAAACACGCTCATAATTAGTCGACAAATCAGAAAGGACAAATCCCATCTCTATGCTGCATTTTCCCTTTCGAAGGCGCTTAATATGGCGCTTTTTAATGGTGTTCGTCAGTTTGTCGATAACCTCTTCAAGAGGTCCGACAGCAGAAGCCTTTTCCATATCCAAAAACGAAAAAGCTTCATATGCGCAGTCCACGGTTTCCTTAACGGCTTCCGTAAAAATCCTGACCTCTTCCTGAGCTTTCTTAGAAAAGACCAGTTCCTTTTCCTGCATTTCCCTTGCAATATCAACTATATTGCAGGCATGGTCGGATATACGTTCCCAGTCACCGATTCCGTGCAGAATCATCGAAATATCCTGCGAATCCTTGGGATTCATACTTTTCGTAGAAAGCTTTACAATATACGATCCGAGGATATCTTCATAGTGATCCACAATATCTTCAAGATCGGATACTCTCTTTGCTTTCTTTTCTTTAAATTCATTCAAAAGATCTATCGAAAGAAACAGAGCATCTCTGGCATATGTAGCCATTCCTATAGCCACTCTTCGGCATTGTTCAACCGCAAGTCCCGGGCTTTCCAGGAATCTTTCATCAAGCAAAGTAATATTTCTCTTGGCAGCCATGCCCTGCAGTTCCTGTTCTTCTTCGGTAACAGGAAGAACCAGATATGTAAGTTTTTCAAGCATCTTTGAAAAAGGAGCCAGGATAATAGCCAAAGTAATGCTCAAAGTGGTATCAATGACAGCTATTCCTACAGCGGTGGCATTGACATTAAGGAATGCAAAGTGAACAAATCGGTTAATTGTGTAGAAAACCACCATAACCAAAAGTGAGCGAATAACATTGTAGAAGAAATGAATAAGCGCAGACCTTCTGGCATTGCGGCTCGTTCCTATCGAAGACAGTAAGGCTGTCGCACAAGTACCGATATTGGCGCCCAGCAAAAGCGGGAGTGCTGCCCCGTAAGTAATAAGTCCCGATGTTGACAATACCTGCACCATACCTATGGTCGCTGACGATGACTGAATTATGCCGGTTAAAGCTACCGCAATCAGCATGGCCAAGAAGGGATTGTTTGCAAACATGGTCATAACCGATGTAAACTCGGGGCTGTCTGCCAAAGGCGAAACCGCTCCGGACATAGTCTCCATTCCAAACATCAATACTGCAAATCCGATAAGTATCAAAGCGATATTCCGATTCTTATCCTTTTTGGACAGCATTATATTCCCGACACCGATAATAGCCAGAATGGGGGCAAACGAAGTAGGCTTCAGAAATTTAAGAAGCATCGAAGAACTGCCTGCTCCGATTGAAGAAAGCGACATAACCCACGGCGTAATCGTGGCTCCGATGTTCGCTCCGAATATCAAGCTGACACACTTTGAAAGTTCCATCAAACCGGAATTGACAAAGCCGACAATCATAACCGTCGTAGCCGATGATGACTGCATAACAGCAGTAACCAAAGCCCCCACCATTATTGCCTTGGCTTTGTTTGATGTCATCTTTGATAATATTGATTCGAATTTACCGCCGGAGAGCTTCTTTAAGCCGTCTCCCATAACGTTCATGCCGTACAGGAAGAAAGCAAGTCCGCCGATGAGCGTCAGTACATTAAAAATAGTCATATTTGTCTCCAAATGATTACTAATCTATGGTTACCATCCATTATAATACATTACTTAAGCATCTGTTTTCAACAATTCTTCCTTCATACAGTGCAATACTTTTTCCGTCAGTTCCAATACTGTCCTTTCATCCTTTTCGGCCATGCCGCTTCTTTGATAGCGGATGATGAACTGAAACGTTTTGGGATTAAAGGAAAAACGTTCAAATGCAGCAATAACCTTGGGAATTCCCTCGGGATTTATCTTTGCATCCGGGCGAATGATAAAAACTATTTCTCCGTTCTTTCCCTTAACATCGGTTAAGTACAGTTTGTGGGCATCTACTCGAATCATCGAAATACGAAGCAGGTTTTCCACGCACTTTGGAACGTTTCCGAATCTGTCTTTTAATTCGGATTCCATATCTGTTCGCTCGTCGTTATTCGACAGCTCCGCTATTCTCTTATAAATGTCAAGTTTTTGAACTTCATTAACGATATATTCGACCGGAATATATGCATCCACATCAAGGTCAATCAATGTATCAAAATCTGTTTCCACCTCGATGCCCTTTAGCGTTTTTACCGCATCGTTCAGCATTTTACAGTACAAATCGTATCCGACTGCCTGCATATGACCGTGCTGAGTTTTGCCCAGAATATTGCCGGCACCTCTGATTTCCAGATCCTTCATGGCAATTTTG